>JAFQHB010000142.1 GCA_017398165.1 Bacillota bacterium | reverse complement strand
TCGATCGAAACGACAGTATAACCGGCATCCTCGACAGCCTGCCGCAGCACTGCGTCATCCACAGCCGCAGTCAGCTCGACAGTGGCTGTCCCGGCTGCCAGATCCACAGTAGCCGCTACACCGTCGATAGCATTCAGCACAGCTTCCACACGGCCGCTGCAATGAGAGCAGGCCATACCGTCGATCACCATTTTTCTGGTCATTCTTACACCTCCCGTTGGTTGTTTATCTGCTGGTTTTTCCTCCCGCTCAGAGCCAATACTGACAGTCACATCATCCTCCGTCAGGGGCTTATCCGTAAGATCAGCGACAAAATGCGGCCTGAAGCCACGCAGACGCAAAGCGTTGCTCACCACACAGAGCGAGCTCAGGCTCATCGCTGCTGCCGCAAACATCGGATTGAGTTTCCATTCCAGCAGCGGATAAAATACACCTGCCGCCAGCGGTATACCGCAGCAGTTGTAAATAAACGCCCAGAAAAGATTCTGCTTGATATTACGTACTACCTGACGACTTAGCTGTATAGCAGTCACCAGATCAAGCAGAGAGTTTTTCATCAGTACAACGTCTGCGGCATCCACTGCAATATCGCTGCCAACGCCTATTGCAATACCAACATCGGCCGCAGCCAGTGCCGGTGCATCATTGATGCCGTCGCCCACCATTACCACCCGGTGCGAACTGCCTTGCAGCTTACGCACAGCCAGCTCCTTATCCTGCGGCAATACCTCAGCCACTACCTCTCGGATACCCACCTGTTGTGCGATAGCCCCGGCAGTATACCGGTTATCTCCGGTCAGCAGGCAGACCTCGATGCCCATATGATGCTGCAGCTCCCGGATAGCCCGGCAGCTTTCCGGCTTTACCACATCGGCAACGGCTATCATACCCAACAGCCTATCATCCGTACTGATGAAAAGAACCGTCTTGCCTTGATATGCTAGTGCATCTGCCCGCTGACGCATATCCTCACCGAGCGGTATCTTCAGGCTTTCACTGTTACCTGCATAATACCGACAGCCGTTAATCGTACCTTTGATGCCCTCACCCGGCACTGCGGCATAATCTGCCAATTCCGCAAAGTCCAGCTCCCGCTGCACACATTCCGATACTATGGCATAAGCCAGCGGATGCTCACTGTGCTTTTCCAGCGAGCCGACGATCTGCAGCAATTCTGCCTCTGGCATAGCTGTAGAGACAATATCGGTAACTACCGGCTTGCCCGCCGTCACCGTTCCTGTTTTATCCAGCAGCAGCTTATCCACACTCTGCAAATTCTCCAACGCTTCGGCAGATTTGAAAAGTATGCCGTATTCCGCACCCTTGCCGGTACCCACCATAATAGCGGTCGGCGTCGCCAGCCCCAACGCACAGGGGCAGGATATCACCAGCACGGCTATCGCCACCGAGACAGCAAAACCGACATCCGCGCCCAACAGCAGCCATACTGCTCCCGTCAGGCAGGCCAGAATAATGACCACCGGCACAAAAATGCCCGATATGCGGTCAGCCAGCTTGGCCAATCTGGCCTTGGTCGCACCGGCTTCCTCCACCAGAGCGATGATCTGAGACAGCGTAGTATCCTGCCCGATCTTCTCGGCCCGCATAGTAAAGTAACCTGCCTGATTTATCGTGGCGCCGATCAGCATATCGCCGGCCTGCTTATCCACCGGCAGGCTCTCCCCTGTCAGCATACTTTCATCAAGAGAGCCATGCCCTTCCAGCAGCACACCGTCAACCGGCACAGTCGCACCGGCCTTCACGATCAGTGTATCACCGATCTGCACCTGCGAGATATCAATAGTTTCTTCATGCCCATCCCGCAGGCGCAGCGCTTGCTGCGGCACCAGTTTAATCAAACCGTTAATCGCATCCGAGGTCTTATGCTTCGCGCGCGTTTCCAGATATTTACCGACAGTAACCAGCGTCAATATCATTGCTGCCGATTCAAAATAAAGCTCCATCAGCAGCTCGTGCTGCCGGACGGCATCATATCGGAACATACCAGCCAACGCAAACAAACTATACCCGATAGCGGCACTGGAGCCCACAGCGATCAGCGAATCCATATTCGGCGTAGCGCGCAGCAGCGCACCAAAGCCGCTGATATAATATTTGCGGTTCAGCCAAACGACCGGCAGCATCAATACAAGCTCCGCCAATGCCAGTACCAGCGGCGCAGCCAAAACATCAGGCAGCGGCCAGCCCAGCATATGCCCCATAGCTATATAAAACAGCGGCACGGTAAATAGCACCGACCACAATAAACGCCTCAGCATCTGCCGCGATTGCCGACCGTATTGATCGTGCTGCGTAAAGGTGTTTTCTACCTGCACCTGCGCGCCATAGCCGGCCTGCGCCACCGCCTGACATATCTGCTGCGGCGTCACGATATCCGATTCATAGGATACCTGCATAGTGTTCTGCAGCAGATTCACCGAGACTGCCAGCACACCATTCAGCTTATCGACGGCCTTATCCACATGTGCCGCACACGCCGAGCACGACATACCGCTGATATCAAATTTTGCTTTCTTTACTGCCATTTCACGCCGCCTTTATTCATTATCTGCGTTACAATATATATAATAATATTGCAAAACAGGGCGCTAATAATACGCCCTGGTATTGTTAGGTCTATATAACAAGATTATACGCTTATTGCCACATTATGTCAACTCTGGCGGCTGGACACATAACAATAAAAAAACCGGGTATAGCTACCCAAACGTACAGCATACCCGGTTTCTTTATCATTAAGCCAACTGCATCACCAAAAGCAACAAACAGTTTGCTTATTTCTCGGCAGGTTTGCACAACTCTTCCTCGATCTTGTCGATCAAGTTCTGTGCTGCCATAGTAGCAGAGATCTGGTCGGCACGGATGAGTTTCTCCACATCGGCCATAGCAGCAATAACCTGAGGGTTGTTGAACACCAGGTTATGAACGTGCTCTTCGGTCATATGATTGATCCATTCCAGAGTCTGATCCTTACGACGTTTCTCCAGACGACCGGAATTGACCATCATTGCGCGGAATTCCTCAATAACGTCCCACATCTCCAAAACGCCCTCGCCGGTATAGGAGGAGCAGGTATAGGCCTTGGTGACCCAGCCTTCGGTAGCAGGACGCAGATAATGCAGCACCTGCTCATAATCAGCGCGGGCAACCAGCGCCTTGCGCTTGTTATCACCATCAGCTTTATTGACCAAAATTGCGTCGGCAATCTCCATAATACCCTTCTTGATACCCTGCAGATCATCGCCGGCACCGGTCAGAGCAACCATCAGGAAGAAGTCAACCATCGAACGAACAGTGATCTCGTTCTGACCTACACCAACAGTCTCGACCAAAATGATATCATAGCCAAAAGCCTCGCAAAGCAGCATAGTCTCGCGGCTCTTTCTGGTCACGCCACCCAGCGTACCGCCGGAAGGAGAAGGACGAATGAAAGCATTGGGCTGCTTGGAAAGGGTTTCCATTCTGGTCTTATCGCCCAGAATACTACCCTTGGTGATCGAGCTGCTGGGGTCAACGGCCAAAACAGCAACGTTTTTGCCCTGCTCACACAATCTGGAGCCCAAAGCTTCAATAAAAGTACTCTTACCAGCACCGGGGACACCGGTAATACCAACACGGATAGAATTGCCGGTATAAGGCAGAATGCCTTTGATGATTTCCTGACCCAACTCAAAATGTTTGGGTGCATTACTCTCGATGATCGTGATTGCCTTGGAAAGCAGCATACGATTCTTGTTCAAAATACCGTCAATCAGTTCCTGTGCAGTATAGTTCTTCGGTTTGTGGATCGGTTTTCTGGGCTTGGCGTCCTGTACGTTAACACCGGTCATCACAAACCCCGGGTACTGCTCATTGCTGGCACCTTCCGGAATCCATTCCGGTTTATAAATATCATAATTCTCGTTAGCCATGAAGTACCCTCCTTAAAGTAAAGTAAAAAATCGTGTGTATACCAGAACAGGATTGAGCAAAGCTCAATCCCATTCCAGTATAGTCAGACTATTCGACTGTAATCATACAACAAAAGTGTATAAATTAGCCGTCCAGTCTCTCATTCAGTTTGATCAGAATGTCGCGTGCGCAAGCCGGGATCTCAGAACCGGGGCCGTAAATAGCAGCAGCGCCATGATCGTACAGGTACTGGTAATCCTGAGCCGGGATTACGCCACCAGCGATAACCATGATGTCGCCACGGCCGCGTTTCTCGAGCTCCTCAACCAGCTGAGGCAGCAGGGTCTTGTGACCAGCAGCCAGGGAGGACATACCAACAACATGAACGTCGTTGTCGACTGCGTCCTGAGCGGACTCTTCGGGAGTCTGGAACAGGGGACCCATGTCAACGTCGAAGCCCATATCAGCGTATGCGGTTGCAACAACCTTAGCACCACGGTCATGACCGTCCTGACCCATCTTAGCGATGAAAATACGAGGACGACGGCCATGTTTAGCCTCGAACTCGTCTGCCATCTGCTGAACTTCCTTGATGGTGTCAGCGTCGCTGTACTCGGAGGAGTATACACCGGAGATGGTGCGGATGATAGCTTTATGACGGCCGCAGACTTTCTCTACAGCGTCGGAAATCTCGCCCAGAGATGCACGAACACGAGCAGCGTTCAGTGCCAGCTCCAGCAGGTTGCCTTCACCGGTCTCCATGGAGTTGGTGATAGCTTCCAGAGCCTGATCAACGTCAGCCTGGTTGCGGTTTGCACGCAGTTTCTCCAGACGAGCGATCTGAGCCTGACGAACAGCAGTGTTGTCAACGTCCAGAACGTCCAGCGGATCTTCCTGATCCAGTTTGTAATCGTTCAGGCCGATGATCTTCTCGTTGCCGGAGTCGATACGAGCCTGACGACGAGCAGCTGCCTCTTCAATTCTCATCTTGGGCAGACCGGTCTCGATAGCTTTAGCCATACCACCCAACTCCTCAACTTCCTGAATAAGAGCCCAGCCGCGACGGATCAGCTGCTGAGTCAGAGCTTCTACATAGTAGGAACCGCCCCAAGGATCGATGATCTTGCAGACTTTGGTCTCATCCTGGATGTACAGCTGAGTGTTACGAGCAATACGAGCGGAGAAGTCGGTAGGCAGTGCGATTGCCTCGTCCAGAGCGTTGGTGTGCAGGGACTGAGTGTGGCCCAGAGCAGCGCCCATAGCCTCAACACAAGTACGTGCAACGTTGTTGAAAGGATCCTGCTCGGTCAGAGACCAGCCGGACGTCTGGCTATGAGTACGCAGAGCCAGAGATTTGGGGTTCTTGGGACCGAAGGTGTTAACGATCTTAGCCCACAGCATACGAGCAGCGCGCATCTTAGCTACTTCCATGAAGTAGTTCTTGCCGATTGCCCAGAAGAAAGACAGACGAGGAGCGAAAGCATCAACGTCCAGACCAGCGTTTACACCGGTACGGATGTAATCCCAGCCGTCAGCCAGGGTGTAAGCCATCTCGATGTCGTTGGTAGCACCAGCCTCCTGCATATGGTAGCCGGAGATGGAGATGCTGTTGAATTTAGGCATGTTCTGAGAAGTGAAAGCGAAGATATCGCCGATAATTCTCATAGAAGGAGCCGGAGGATAGATATAGGTGTTACGAACCATGAACTCTTTCAGAATATCGTTCTGGATGGTACCAGCCAGAACTTTCTGGGGAACACCCTGCTCCTCAGCAGCCAGGATATAGAATGCCAGAACAGGCAGTACAGCGCCGTTCATAGTCATAGATACAGACATCTGATCCAGCGGAATGCCGGAGAACAGGATCTCCATATCCAGAATGGAGTCAACTGCTACGCCTGCTTTACCTACGTCACCAACTACGCGAGCGTTGTCGGAGTCGTAACCGCGGTGGGTTGCCAAGTCAAATGCGATGGACAGACCTTTCTGACCAGCAGCCAGGTTGCGGCGATAGAAAGCGTTGGATTCCTCAGCAGTGGAGAAACCAGCATACTGACGAACAGTCCAGGGGCGAACAACGTACATGGTCGGATAGGGACCACGCAGGTTGGGAGCGATACCAGCCATATATTCGATCTGGTTGCAGTCAGCATAGTCTTCCTTGGTGTACAAGGGTTTTACATCAATTTGTTCCATAGTGCGAGTGCACAACTCGTCAACAGTTTTGCCTGTCTGTGCCTCGATCTGCTTTTTCCAAGCCTCGTAACCTGCAGTAGACATTAGCAAATCCCCCTTTCTTCCTGGATAGCTTTCAAGATCTGATAGCAGTTAGCGCCTACATGGATGTAGGTATCAACGCCAGCAGCGTCAAATGCTTCTTTGTTCTCGCCAGGAGCGCCAGCCAGAACAACTTTAGCAGTGCCTTTCAGAGCACCAGCGATTACGGGAACGATTTCCGGATAAACGTCATCGGTACCGCAGATAACAACTACCTGAGCGCCGGAAGCCTTAGCAGCCTCAGCAGCCTCTTCAGCAGTAGCGAAGCCATCGTTGCCGATTACATTGAAGTTAGCAACCTCAAAGAAACCACGGCTGAAGTCAGCGCGGCCTTTGTGCTTCGGAATCGGGCCGTAGTTAGCCAGGAATACGTTAACTTTGTTGCCCTCAGCAGCAGCTTTCTCAGTAGCCATACGCATAGCTTCGTACTCTTCTACCCAACGATGAGCGCCGATAGCGGTAGCCTCAACAGCCTCACCCTTGTTCAGTGCAGCACGAGCGTCAGCCAGAGCAGTCTTGCCAGCAGCAGCGGCAGCAGCCTTAGCAGCGTTCTCAGCAGTCAGATCTTTAACGATCAGCTGCTCGATGGTGTTAGCGTACATGTTGTTACCAACAGCAACGTCTTTGCGAACCTGCAGGTTCTTGAAGCGCTCAGCCAGAACTTCAGCAACAGCAGCCTGAACAGTGCCAGCCTTGATAGCCTCAACGATGCCGGTAGCAGAAACCTCAGCGTACAGAGCCATAACAGCCTCTACGATCTGAGCGGACAGAGTCTCAACAGCGAAAGAGCCGCCAGCAGGATCGATGGTGTAATCCATACCGAACTCTTTAGCGAACAGCAGGTTCTGGTTACGAGCGTAACGCAGGGACTGAGTATCAGCAGGGCCGATGGGCTCGTCGAAAGGAGTAACCTGCAGAGCATTTACGCCGCCAACTACAGCAGAGAAAGCCTCGGAGGTGGTACGCAGCAGGTTTACATAGGGATCGTATACAGTCTTGGTGAATGCAGAGGTACGAGCGAAGATGTCGATCTTCTGGGACTCTTCGTTGCCGCCCAGCTCACGAACAACCTGAGCCCAAGCAACTTTAGCTGCACGCAGACGAGCGATCTCCATAAAGAAGTTAGCGCCAATAGCGAAGCTGAATACAACGTTCTGAGCAGCCTGGTCAACAGTCAGACCACGAGCAACCATCTCTTTTACGTAGTAAGCAGCGGTAGCGATAGCATAAGCAGTCTCCTGAACTGCGTTTGCACCGCCGTTGCCGTATACGGTAGCGTCGATGTTGATAACTTTCAGGCCAGCAGCAGCTGCCTTAACAGTCTCAGCCATCTCGTCCAGCAGCTGCTCCATGGAGCAGGGCAGTTTGCCGTCAACCAGCAGAGCGCCAACAGGATCAGCACCGATGCAGCCGGTAGCCTCAACGCCAGCCTCTTTGAACAGGTTCAGCAGGGGCAGAGCGGAAGCGCCAGCAGCAGCATATACGGGAGCAGTGATGCCCTCGAATGCAACTTTTACGTCCTCAGCGTCCTGGATAGCAACGCCGCGGCCTTCGGTATCAGCAGTGTAAGCAACACCCTGTTTGGTAGCTTTGGACAGTACAGCAGTGATAGCGGTAGCGCCCTTCTCCAGCTCAAATTTAGC
Organism: Bacillota bacterium; assembly: GCA_017398165.1. Classification (GTDB taxonomy): domain Bacteria; phylum Bacillota; class Dehalobacteriia; order UBA4068; family UBA4997; genus Avidehalobacter. Next base: position 3,988 of record JAFQHB010000142.1, on the reverse strand, counting down.
CAGTTTGTTGAACTCAGCAGGATCAACAGCGTCAACGCCCTGAGCGATCTTCCAGGGGTTAGCAATGTAACCTCCGGCAGTGGTGCCTCTCAGGAAATCCTCAGCACCGGGCATAGTCTGAGCCTGTGCATTGTTCTCTACATCAGCCAGAGTGTAGATAGGTTCGAAGGTGATACCCTCATAGTTCTTGGTATACATCTTCTTGTCGAAAGGTGCGCCCTTAAGAGCAGCGATAGCAGCGTCTTTCCATTCTTCATAAGTAGGAACTTTGAATTCATCGAAAGAAACTGCAGGCAAAGTTGTGTTTTTTTCGTTTTCCATGTTTAACTCCCTTTCTTAAAAGTTTAGTCCATACCACCTATGCAACGATCCCGAAGCAGAAGCAGTCATCAAACCACATTCAGGACATACCAAACGAGCGACACACAGATAATCTGCATAACACAACCTGGGACAAGCTGTTGCCCTGCTTTATGTCGGCATCATAAAGAAAGGCTCCCGGCCTGATGACTTTGCCGGCTGTTATTTTACATACTATACTGCATAAACGCTCATCTGTCATTGCACAGATTGTAACCAACGGTAACTAATATACACCTGCATATATATTTTAAGGCAGGTAAGCTATGTTTGGCAACTGCGAACAATTACCTCCACACAAATTACCCACATTACCATTACCATAACATATTATATACCACTTGATCGCAAATGTCAACAAATAGTAAGCTATGATATTTATGGTTTGGCAGCCAAGTTTATTGCCTTTTGGCCGTTAAATGCAAATTTATCAGAAATTCTTTGCAAGTGTTGTTTTCAATATTGCTGTATTTTCAACATTCCCGCCCCAATCCCGATCCCCGGCAATACCACTCATATTACAGGATCAGCTGCTGCCCTGCATACCGTTATTACATTATTGTATAGCAGATGCCTGCATCGGCAGGATCACCGTCGGCGTCACTCTCCTCTGCCTCACGCATTATGTTTTACACTTCCTTATTTATATATGCACTTGTTTATTGAATACATCACAACAAAATTGTATTTATTTCTTGAAAAAACTACCATATTAGGTTATAATTAAATATCTGCATACTTTTATTGCTTAGGAGGCACATATATGGACTTTGTTGTACTTACTTGTTTTGTTGTTTATCTGGCCTTACTGCTTGGCATCGGTGTGTATTCCTACACCAGATCCACCACTTTCGATGATTATATCCTCGGTGGCCGCGGCCTTGGCAAATGGACTACCGCCCTTTCCGCCCAGGCGTCGGATATGAGCGGCTGGCTGCTGATGGGTCTGCCCGGCGCACTTTATGTCAGCGGCCTGTGCGAATCCTGGATCGCCATCGGTCTGGGCATCGGCACGTATCTCAACTGGCGCTTCATCGCCTACCGTCTGCGTATTTTCTCGGTCAGTCTGGATAATGCGCTGACAATGCCGGAATATCTCAGCAACCGTTTCCACGATAACAAAAATATCCTGAAGACTCTGACTGCGATCTTCATCACGATATTCTTCCTGCTGTATACCGCATCGGCTATCGTGGCCGGCGCCAAGCTGTTCTCGACTATCTTTGATTTCAGCTATCTCCAGGCACTGATAGTTGGCTGGGCCATCATTTTGGTCTATACTTTCATCGGCGGCTTCCTGGCCGTCTGCTGGACAGACTTCATCCAGGGCTCGCTGATGTTCCTGGCTCTGGTCATCGTCCCCTCCACTATGCTGGTAATGATCGGCGGCCCCGATGAAGTCGGCGCACTGCTGGCCAACGAAGGCTCCACCTATCTGAAATTCAGCGGCAGCGAGGAAGGCATCAACTGGATATCCGTTCTTTCCAACCTGGCCTGGGGTCTTGGCTATTTCGGTATGCCCCACATTGTTGTCCGCTTTATGGCGATCAAGGATCCCAAGGAACTCAAAGCCTCCCGCATCATCGCTACTACGTGGGTAGCCGTTACTCTGTTCGCTGCTATCGTTATCGGTCTGGTCGGCCGCGCATTCGTACTGAAATACGGTATTGATCTGGCTGCCTCCGAGGCCGAAACCATCTTCCTGGTAGCTATCGAATACATCTTCCCCTCTGCTGTTGCCGGCTGGCTGCTGGCCGCCGTACTTTCGGCTACTATGTCCACCGCTGACAGTCAGCTGCTGGTCAGCGCATCCTCTATCGCCAATGATCTGGTCAAAGGCTTCAAGAACGACATTTCCGAGAAAGCCCTGCTGTGGATCAGCCGTATCTCGGTACTGGCAATCGCTCTGCTGGCACTGGTCATCGCTCTTGATCCCAACAACAGCGTTATGGGTCTGGTATCCGACGGCTGGGCAGGTCTGGGCGGCACTTTCTCCGCAATTATGATCTTGTCCCTGTTCTGGCGCAAGACCAGTCTGGCGGGCGCTGTCAGCGGTATCGTTGTCGGCGGCCTCACCGTTATCATCTGGCTGTTCTTCCTGAAGGATACCGGCATCTACGCGCTGCTGCCGGCATTCATCCTCTCGGCACTCTCCATTATCGTTGTCAGCCTGATGACCCCCGATAAAGAAGCCGAGCGACTCTATGACGAGGCCCATAAGAACCTGTAACTTTGCAATACAAACAACATCAAAGACCTGTCCCGATATCCTCGGCGGCAGGTCTTTTTTATACCTTATCTCATATCCTGGGCCTGCCCATAACAGATTTTTATGCTAATCACCACCCTGGCACCACTGTTATTTTCCTGCCTTGCGCGCAGGCTGGGGCGGTTTCAGGAGTTTCAAACTCAGGTTTTGCTAAAATCCAGGTTTGAGTTTATACCCTTGCCTCTCACTCACAGCGATACTGCAAAACAGTAGGGCTGACATCGGTGCTGCACGAGCGGAGCGGGTAGAAAAAACTACGGCACTAAACCACAACTCACTATTTTATCCACTATTGATTACGATACCCTCACCAAACCCCTCCTATGATCTGAAAACAGCCCGCATAGCAAGCGCATATTACAAACAAAGGTACACCCCGCATTTGCAGGATGTACCTTTTACTTTGTATTGTTATCAGATCAACTATTTGTCGGATTACTTCGCATAATCGGTAACACGAGTCTCGCGAATCAGCACGACCTTGATCTGGCCGGGATAATCCAGCTCATTCTCGATGCGTTTTACTACCTGACGAACCATCAACTCTGCTTTATTCTCAGAGATCTTCTCCGGCTTCAGCATAATACGCAGTTCGCGGCCGGCCTGAATAGCATACGCACTCTCAACACCCTCGAAATCGGTAGCGATTTCTTCCAGCTTCTCCATACGCTTGATATAGGATTCCAGCGTATCGCGTCTGGCGCCGGGGCGTGCCGCCGAGATAGCATCCGCAGCCTGCACCAAAGCGGCCTCGATAGTCTGTACCTCGATATCGCCGTGATGCGCCATAATGCAGTGTACTACCTGCTTGTTCTCGCGGTATTTTTTGGCAATATCCGCACCGATCTCCACGTGCGGCCCCTCTATCTCGTGATCAAGTGCCTTACCGATATCATGCAGCAGACCACCGCGCTTCGCCAGCGCAACGTCAGCACCGACCTCAGCCGCCATAATACCGGCCAGATGCGATACCTCGATCGCATGCTTCAGCACGTTCTGGCCAAAGCTGGTACGGTACTGCAGACGCCCCAACAGCTTGACAATCTCGGGATGCAGACCGTGGACGTTAGTCTCCAGCACTGCCTGCTCGCCTTCCTGACGGATCTTCTGCTCAACTTCCTTCTTGGCCTTCTCCACCATTTCCTCAATACGCGCCGGATGGATACGTCCGTCCAAAATCAGCTTGCCCAAAGCCAGACGAGCGATCTCGCGGCGTACCGGGTCAAAGCCGGACAAAATGACGGCTTCCGGGGTATCGTCAATAATCAGATCAATACCGGTCAGATTCTCCAGTGTGCGGATATTGCGGCCCTCACGGCCGATGATGCGGCCTTTCATTTCCTCATTCGGCAGCGCAAC
>JAFQHB010000141.1 GCA_017398165.1 Bacillota bacterium | reverse complement strand
GTGGCAATGCCACGAGGCCGGGGCGCAGGGACTCGGCCTCATTTTTTTTATATGCGGACGTGGCGGAGTGGCAGACGCACCAGACTTAGGATCTGGCGAGTGATCGTGAGGGTTCAAGTCCCTCCGTCCGCACCAGAAAAACCGACTTGTTTCGACAAGTCGGTTTTTCAACTAAATCCACCCTTGCGGGTGGGTGAAATATTGCTTCGCAATGTGAAATCCTCCTTACGATCGGGTGAAATCGCTGTGCGGTGAGTGGATTTAATTTCACATTTTGCGTTAGCAAAATATTTCACCAAAGGTGTAAGCCTTTGATTTCACCGTGAGCGTAAGCGAACGATTTCACTAAAAAGTGTGAGAGTTCAAAACCAAACGCAAATTTGCCGCAAATATGTTTTTTACAGTCCATAAGCAGATTGAGCAGCAGCTATCCCCGGGGCGGGGGCTGCTTTTTTTTATGTGCTGACAAGGGTTTTGCGGCGAAATTGTCGAAGAATACTTTTAATGATAGTATCCTGATGGTACACCGAAAGGAGATGTTGCGAATGCGGCAGTTTGGGTTTGGCAGGATTTGTATGTGTTTGCTGTTAGCGGTGTTGTGTGCCGCCCTGGCGGGCTGCGGCGGCGATGTGCAGACGGATGACAGCGGTAAAATGGTAACTCTGGGGGAGACCCGTACTTATTGGGAGGATTTTGTGCTGACGCTGGAGATCAGGGATTGGGATCAGCCCGATCTTTTTGAGGAGGATGGCAAGTATGGCTTTCGTCTGCGTAAAACAGGTGAGATAGTAGTGCCGGCGGACTACGACTATTACCACGCTTTCCGTTACGGTTACGGTGGGGTGCGTCAAAAGACGGACGATGGCTATAATTGGCAGTACGTCGATATCCGAGGTAATGTGCTGGATTATGATTATATTCAGGGCTTTCACGGCCTAACGTCGATTGTGAGCAAGGACGGTAAATATGGCGTTATCAATACCGATAGTCAGGTGATCGTGCCGCTGGTTTATGATGAAATGTACGAGACTGGTGATTATGACGCCGATGGCAATTATCGGTCCTATGTCTGTGCTGTGCGGGACGGTCATTGGTATTGGCTGGATCTGCAGCAGGGCTATGAGGCCAGCTACGAGTCGGTGCGTGCCGGTAAAGAATATGACCGTGTGCTGGATCTGGACGGACTGCTGCTGGTGAACGATATGCTGCTGGTGGACGGTGTGGCGCAGCCGAACGGGCCTGACTTTCCGATATGTGCGCTGCAGGGGCTGGAGTTTGATTTGTACGATCAGAACGGCAAAGTGGGCCGCTATAAAGGCGAACTGACCTCGGGAATGTATGAGGGAGAGCTGTTCGTCAGCTTTGCGGAGCATCCTTACAGCGGGTATTGGCGTGAGGAGGAAAACTGCTACTTCGCACTGCCGACAGGGGCGGCTGATCCGTTTGCGGCGATCGAGCTGACGGCGATTGAGGATGGTGCTGCCTATGCGGATGCCGTCAATGCGTATCTGGCCGAGCAGGGCGTGGCTAATGCCGAGGTGAAATTTATCGGCGGCTATACCGGGGATTTTGCCGGGGATGGTAAAACCGGGGCCCTGATCGAGATCAGTGATGTTTACCGTGATGACTGGGACAGTTGGCAGGAGATGATGGTGGAATACACCGGCAGTGAGCGGGCATACCGCAATGAGCCGGTGGCGAAAATGCAGCAGGATGAGATAGGTTTCGTCAATGCTGTACTTTATATCCCGGATATTGCCGTGCCCACAGAGTATCTGGCAAAGGTATCGGATGTATGGCAGCATTTTGACGTGGATAATATGACCGAGCATATTTACTTTGTTGCTGATGTAGATGGTGACGGCGCGGCAGAGTGCATCACCGACAGGCATTACTATGAG
>JAFQHB010000140.1 GCA_017398165.1 Bacillota bacterium | reverse complement strand
TACGTGTTGTTCGAAAACGATTTGCCGGACAGCTATTTGTAAGGAGGTCATATACTGCAGAAAATTCGTTTGGGTGTGATTTACGGCGGTCCCTCGGTGGAGCACGAGATCGCGGTGATCTCAGCATCGCAGGCTATGGCTGCGGCAGACCCCGCAAAATATGAGGTGATCCCGATATACATCAGCAAGGACGGCCAGTGGTACACCGGGCAAAAGCTGCTGGATATTGCGGCTTATGCCGATATGCCGGCGCTGCTGCGTGATTGTACCCGTGTGCATATGGCGGCCGATCGCGGCGAGCACAAACTGGTGACCAAAGCCAAAGGCTGGTTTGCCAAGCCGCAGGAGATAGCACTGGACGTGATACTGCCGGTGATGCACGGTGCACACGGCGAGGACGGGTGCTTGCAGGGCTTTTTGGAGCTGCTGAATATCCCCTATGCCGGGCCGGGCGTGCTGGCGGCGGCTGTGGGTATGGATAAGATAATGATGAAGAATATTCTGGCGGCCAACGGCCTGCCGGTGCTGGATGCGGGATGGTTTACGGCCGAGGAATGGTTTGGCGGGCGCGAGGCAAAAATAGCGGAGATCGAAAACCGTCTGGGCTATCCCGTCATCGTGAAGCCGGCCGATCTGGGCAGCAGCGTGGGTATTGCCAAGGCTGCCGATGCGGCGGAACTGGCGGCTGCGTTGGATGATGCGGCGTCATTCAGCCGGCGTTTGCTTATCGAGCCCTGCCTGGAAGATATGCGCGAGATCAACTGCTCGGTGCTGGGCTATGGCAGCAAGCTGCGTGCCAGCGTGTGCGAAGAGCCGCTGACCGATTCGGCATTTTTGACATATCAGGATAAGTATATGGGTGGCGGCAGTGCCAAGGGCGGCGTCAAAGGCGGTAAAATGGCCTGTGCGACCAAAATGAGCCAGCCCGCCAAAGGTGCTGCGGGCGCCAAAAGCGGCGGTATGAGCAGTGCCAGACGGCGTATCCCGGCGGATCTGACGCCGGAGCGCACGCAGGAGATACAGCAGGTATCGCAGCGGGCTTTTGTGGCGCTGGATGGCTGCGGTGTGGCGCGTATCGATGTGATGATCGACAACACGCAGGATAAGGTGTATGTCAACGAGATCAATACTATCCCCGGTTCGCTTTCTTTCTATCTCTGGCAGGAGAGCGGGCTGGATTTTACCGGACTGATAGATGAGCTGGTGGAATCGGCACTCTGGCGGCAGCGCAATAAGGAAAAGCTGGTTTATTCCTATGACACCAATATTTTGGCCTCCTTTGCGGGCGGGGGTATGGGTGTAAAGGGCGCAAAGTAGCATAGTGCCCGGCAGTTGATTGTGGTATAGCTGTGCTGTAATTGTGGTTTCAGTGATACGTGTGGTGTATTGATGCATCAGGAAAGGGGACGGCGGCTGTGAGTATTGTGCATTTGTTGGCGCTGCATGATCTTTCGGAGATCGGCAGCGTGCGCCTGAAGGCATTATTGGATTATTTTGGCGATGCCGAGGCCGCCTGGAATAACTTTGCGGAGTGGCCGCAGGCACTGCAGCATCCGCGGCCGAATTATGAGCTGCTGCGTGAGGAAATGCGCCATAAGGATCTGGCGGCGCTGGAGGAACGTTTTTTGTGCAGCGGTGCGAGGGTGGTGACAATGGCCGAGCCGCATTACCCCCAGCTGTTGGCATCCATCGTGGATGCGCCGTATTTGCTTTTTTACCGCGGTACGTTGCCGACGGATGACGACCTGTGTATTGCCATCATCGGTTCGCGCAAGGCGACGGCCTATGGACGGGAGGCAGCGGCTTTTCTGGCCAGGGGGCTGGCCAAAGCAGGGGTGACTGTCGTGGGCGGTCTGGCGCGGGGCATAGATACCTGCGGCCACCGCGGGGCGCTGGATGCCGGGGGCAGGACTATCGGTGTGCTGGGCTGCGGCATTGATGTGGTATACCCGCGGGAGAACAAACAGCTTTTTGAGGAAGTAGCGGCTAATGGGTGCATACTGAGTGAGTATCCGCTGGGTATGCAGCCGCTGGCCAAGAACTTCCCGATACGCAACCGTATTGTGAGCGGCCTCAGCCAGGGTGTGATAGTGGTGGAGGCAGAGCTGCGCAGCGGTACGCAGATCACAGTGGATCATGCATTGGAGCAGGGGCGCAATATTTACGCCGTACCCGGCAGTATATTCAGCCCGGCCAGTGCCGGTGTGCACCGTATGATACGTGATTACGGCTTCAAACCGGTGACCTCGGCCGGGGATGTGCTGGAGGATTATCCGCAGGGTGTGGCTTATGGCCGGGTAGAGGGGCTGGCGACGCAGAGTGTACAGCAATCGCTTTTCCCACCGGAGCCGCTGACAGTACCGGTGCTGACGCCGGATGAGCGCCGCCTGTGGGATCTTTTGGTGACGCAGCGGCATTTTAATGAGCTGGCAGAGGATATGGCGATGGATGCCTCATCTCTGGCGGCACTGCTGACGATCAGCGAACTGCGGGGTTTTATCAAGCGTCTGGATGGGCAATACTATGTACGCAACAACCTGTGACAGGTTATGGCTGTGTAATGCAGAGATAAAAAACAGTTGCGATAATATATAATAAGTTTCTTGGATAATGTATCTCTACGGGCATAGCGCGTATACGCCGGGCAGTGGGGAGAAAAATCACTTAAGTTTATAAGAATTGAATATATACAGCAAGTATTAAGGCAGGAAAAAACTATGGGAAAAACACTGATTATTGTTGAGTCACCGACGAAAGCCAAGACCATCAGCAAGTATTTGGGCTCCAGCTATGTGGTAATGTCTTCGATGGGGCACGTACGAGATCTGCCCAAGAGCACATTGGGTGTGGATGTGGAGGATGGTTTCGAGCCGCGTTATATCACAATCCGCGGCAAGGGCAATATCATCAAATCCCTGAAGGATGAGGCCAAAAAGGCCGACCGTGTATTGCTGGCAAGCGACCCGGATCGTGAGGGTGAGATGATCGCATATCATCTGAAAGGATATTTGCAGAACGTCAGCGATAAATGCCGCGTGGAATTCCACGAGATCACCAAAGATACCATCAAAAAGGCGGTAAAAACGCCGCGGGCGCTGGATATGGACAGGATCTATGCCCAGCAGGCACGGCGTGTACTGGATCGTCTGGTGGGGTATAAGCTTTCGCCGCTGCTGTGGGTAAAGGTGAAGAAAGGACTCTCGGCCGGGCGTGTGCAATCGGTAGCGGTGCGGATGATCTGCGACCGCGAGGATGAGATCAACGCCTTTATCCCGGAGGAATACTGGACGCTGGAGGTCGATCTGCAGACGGACGAGGGGCTGCTGGCCACCCAGCTGGTACGCATCGGGGATGCCAAGGCACATATCCCGGATGAAGCCACGATGCAGGGTATAACAGCCGATCTGGAGGGTCAGACCTATACCATCAGCAGCATCAGCAAGAAATCGCGCACCCGCAACCCGGTAGCGCCCTTTACGACCAGCAGTATGCAGCAGGAGGCCTATCGTAAATACGGCATCCTGACCAAGAAGACCATGCAGCTGGCGCAGCAGCTCTATGAGGGTATTGATATCGGCAAGGAGGGGGTAGTCGGTCTGATCAGCTATATGCGTACCGACTCGACCCGTATCTCGCCTGAGGCGCAAAAGGTAGCGCGCGATTATATCGTGGATAATTACGGTGCGGATTATGTGCCGGATGAGCCGCGGGTATACCACGGCAAGGGCAAGATCCAGGATGCACACGAGGCCATTCGTCCCACCGATATCGCACGGCGTCCGGCAGACGTCAAGCCCTTCCTCAGCGCCCAGCAGTACAAGCTCTACAAGCTGATATGGGAGCGTTTTCTGGCCAGCCAGATGGCATCGGCGATCATTGATACCACTACGGTGGATATCGCCGCCGGCAAGTATACTTTCCGGGCGACCGGATCGGAGATACGGTTCCCGGGCTTTATGCAGATATATATTGAGAGCCGCGATGATGAGGGCGAAAAGGATGAACTGGGTCTGCTGCCCTCGCTGCAGGAGGGGCAGACGCTGCCAGCGGCAGGTATGGAGCCGAAACAGCACTTCACCACACCGCCGCCGCGCTATACCGAGGCTATGCTGGTAAAGACTCTGGAGGAAAAAGGCGTCGGTCGCCCCAGTACCTATGCGCCTATCGTGGATACCATCCTGGGGCGCGGCTATGTGGTGCGTGAGGATAAGCATTTTTATTCCACAGAGCTGGGTTCGGTAGTCGTCAATCTGCTGAAAGATGGCTTCCCGGATATTATCGATATTGATTTTACCGCGGGTATGGAGGCGAATCTGGACGAGGTAGAGGAAGGCAAACGTGACTGGCGGCAGATCGTCAGTGATTTCTATGGGCCTTTCGCCAAGGAGCTGAAAAAGGCGGAGGAAGAGCTGGATAAAGTCAGCCTGACCCCGGAATACAGCGGCGATACCTGTGAACTTTGCGGGCAGCCGATGGTATACAAGCTGGGACGCTATGGCAAATTTCTGGCGTGTTCGGGCTTCCCGGAATGCCGCAATACCAAGGCGATCGTTATCAATGCCGGGGTGAAATGTCTGGCCTGCGGTGGGGATATCATCCAGCGCAAGAGCCGCGGCGGACGTACTTTCTATGGCTGCAGCAATTATCCGGAATGCAAATACGTATCCTGGGATAAGCCTATCGAGGAGAAATGTCAGGAATGCGGCACGCAGATGTCGGAGAAGGTATTCCGCAACGGGCAGCGGGTGGTGCTGTGCCCGAATCAGACCTGTCCGACCAACAAGAAAGCCGGCAAAGAGCGCGAGCAGACTGCCGATGCGGTTATGCAGAAGGCAGCCAGGGCGGCGGCCAAAAAGACCGGGGCGAAGGCCGGTGCCGCCACCAAGGGTAAACGCAAAAAATAAAGTGAGTGGACGAGATCAATGACCAAGCCTACACAAGGGACAATAATAAATATCATCGGAGCAGGTCTGGCCGGTGCGGAGGCGGCGTGGCAGGCGGCCGAGATGGGCTGCCGGGTGCGGCTTTTTGAGATGCGGCCGGGTGCGGCATCGCCGGTGCATAAGACACCGTATTTTGCCGAGCTGGTGTGCAGCAACTCGCTGCGGGCGGCCGGGCTGTCCAATGCCGTCGGTCTGCTGAAAGAGGAAATGCGGCGGCAGGGCTCGCTGATTATGCGTTGTGCCGATGCCTGCCGGGTACCGGCGGGCGGGGCACTGGCTGTCGATCGTGACGGATTCGCACGGATGGTGACGGACGCTGTGTGCAGCCACCCGAATATCGAGGTGGTATATCAGGAGGTAACGAATCTGGACGGGCTGCTGGCGGATGATGCGCTGGTGATCGTGGCGGCAGGGCCGCTGCCGAGTGCGGCGCTGGCGGCTGATCTGCAGAGCCGTCTGGGTGAGGCCTATCTGCACTTTCACGATGCGGTGGCGCCTATCGTGGACGGCGAGACTATTGATATGAGCAAGGCCTATTGGGGCTCTCGCTATGGCAAGGGCGAGAGTGAGCGCGGCGATTACATCAACTGTCCGATGGATAAAGAGCAGTATCTGCGCTTCTGGCAGGAGCTGGTGACGGCCGAGCGCGCACCGCTGCACGATTTCGAGCAGGAAAAGGACTTTGATGGCTGTATGCCGGTAGAGAGTATGGCGCGCCGCGGTGAGGATACCATCCGCTTCGGCCCGCTGAAGCCGGTCGGGCTGGGCGACCCGCACAATGACGGCAGGGAGGCCTATGCGGTGGTGCAGCTGCGTCAGGATAATGCGGCGGCTACGATGTTTAATATCGTGGGCTTTCAGACGCGTCTGACCTGGGGCGAACAGAAAAGGGTGTTCCGTATGATACCGGGGCTGGAGAATGCTGAGTTTTTGCGCTATGGTGTGATGCACCGCAATACCTTTATCAATGCCCCGAAGCTGCTGCGGCCGGAGCTGTGCCTGCGTGATGACGAGCGCATCTATCTGGCGGGGCAGATCACCGGTGCGGAGGGCTATGTAGAGAGTGCGGCCTGTGGACTGGCGGCGGGCTATAATGCTGCCAGAGCGGCACAGGGTGAGCAGCCCTTTACCTGGCCGCGCGAGACGGCGCTGGGCGGTCTGCTGGCCTGGCTGATAACGCCGAACAGCAACTTCCAGCCGATGAACGTGACTTTTGGCCTGATGGAGCCGCTGGGTTATAAGGTACGCGGCAAGCAGGCCAAGAACCTGAAGCTGGCCGAGCGTTCTCTGGCGTGGCTGGCGGATAACAGCCCGCTGTACCGCGAGCCGGCAGCACCGGAAGAAGCTGCGGAGCAGCCTGCCGGGGTGAAAACTACGATAAACGAAACTGCGGCAGAGCAGTAAAAATATTCTCTGCTACATATTCTGATAAAGCACAAAGGGGGAGAGGCGGATGGTTGAATTGCGCGGTACTACGATATGCGGCGTGAGAAAAGACGGCAAGGTTGCTTTGGCCGGTGACGGCCAGGTAACGCTGGGCCAGAGCATCGTGATGAAGAACGGGGCACGCAAGGTGCGTCGGCTTTATAAGAATCAGGTGGTGGTCGGCTTCGCGGGGAGCACGGCTGACGCTTTTACGCTGTGTGATAAATTCGAGGGCTATCTGGAGGAGTATCACGGCAACCTGACGCGGGCATCGGTGGCGCTGGCCAAGGAATGGCGCACCGACAAAATGCTGCGTAATCTGGAGGCTATGATGATCGTGGCGGCCGGTACCGATATGCTGATACTGACCGGCAACGGCGATGTGCTGGAGCCCGATGACGGTATCGCAGTGATCGGCTCGGGCGGGGCGTATGCTCTGGCTGCGGCACGGGCACTGCGGGATAATACTGATCTTTCGGCGGCCGAGATCGCCTACAAGGCGATAGATATTGCCTCGGATATCTGCATCTTTACCAATAAGAATATCATCGTCGAAGAGGCTTGATAAAGGGAATTTTGATTAGGGAGGCTGTGTTATGTACGAATTGACACCCCGCCAGATCGTAGCCGAGCTGGATAAATACATCGTCGGGCAGCTGAATGCCAAAAAGAGCGTAGCGGTGGCGCTGCGTAACCGTTATCGCCGCAAGTGCCTGGGTGCGGCGCTGCAGGATGAGATTATGCCCAAGAATATCATAATGATCGGTCCTACCGGCGTCGGCAAGACCGAGATCGCGCGTCGTCTGGCCAAGCTGGTGAATGCGCCTTTTATCAAGGTGGAGGCCACCAAGTATACCGAGATCGGCTATGTGGGCCGTGATGTGGAGGGCATCATCCGCGATCTGACCGAGACTGCCGTGCGTATGGTAAAAGCCGAGCAGATGGAGAAAGTACGCCCGCAGGGCGAGGCCGCGGCGGAGGAAAGGCTGATCGAGCTGCTGGCCCCCACCAGACGCGCCAAGAAAATGCCCAACCCGATGGAAATGTTCTTTGGCGGCGGCACGGATAACAGCACCGAGAGTGAGGAAGACCGGCAGTTCCTGGAGGATAACAAGAACCGCCGTGAGCAGGTGCGCCGGATGTTGGCTATGGGCGAGATGGAAGATCATATCGTGGAGATCGAGGTGGAAGAGCAGACGCCGGTAGGCGGTGCAGGCCCGATGGACGATATGCAGATCAACATTCAGGATATGCTGGGCAGCATTATGCCGAAAAAAATGCACAAACGCCGCCTGTCGGTGCGTGAGGCGCGCAAAATACTGGTCCAGGAGGAAAGCGCCAAGCTGCTGGATATGGACGACGTGACCTCGCGCGCTATCGAGCGGGCAGAGCAGAGCGGTATTGTCTTTATCGACGAGATAGATAAGATCGCCGGCCGCGGCAACAATATGGCGGATGTAGCCCGGGACGGTGTGCAGCGGGATATCCTGCCTATCGTGGAGGGCAGCACTGTAATGACCAAGTACGGGCAGGTCAAGACGGATTACATCCTCTTTATCGCGGCAGGTGCGTTCTCGATGAGCAAACCCTCGGATCTGATACCCGAGCTGCAGGGACGTTTCCCCATCCGGGTGGAGCTGGACAGCCTGACCGAGGAGGATTTCAAGCGTATTCTGCTGGAACCTCAGAACTCGCTCGTCAAGCAGTATGAGGCGCTGCTGCAGGCCGATGGTGTGGAGATCAAATTCTCCGAAGACGGCATTGATGCGCTGGCAGCAATCTCTTATCAGGTGAACTCCACCACCGAAAATATCGGTGCGCGTCGTCTGCATACCGTGCTGGAGAAAGTGCTGGAGGATCTGCTGTTTATCGCGCCGGATGCATCGCTGGACAGAGTGCAGATCGACCGTAATTATGTCGAGAGCAAGCTCAGCTCTCTGGCGGATAACGAGGATATGAGCCGCTTCATCCTGTAAGAAAGGCACGAAAGCAGGGATGGGTTTGAAAGAATATCGACCGGATGCGGCCGAAGTGGCGGCGGCGTGGCTGGCTGCTTTTGCAGTGGGCGTACCGCAGGAAGTATTGCAGCAGCGGGTGCTGGCAGATGGTAATTTTTTGTGGCATATATTTTCCTGGACTCTGGTGCCGTGTCTGTGCGGTGATGCTGCCAGAGAGGCTTTTGATGCCCTGAAATATGAAAGTGCTCTGATGTTCAGCTCCGGCTTTGCATATAACGGCATACAGATCGAGGATCTGCATCTGACCGGCAAGATCAGCTCGGCCGAATTGGATGAGTATGATGACGTGTATGTGGTCGATCCGGCTTATGGATGGACTTATGTGCATACGCATGAGGAACGCTGCGGCCCGTACTTTTGCCGGAAAGAGCCTGGGGAGCAGTAAACTGTAAAATTGTAAATCAAAAAAGAGCATACGGCCGTCATCCTGTGATAACGAACCGTATGCTCTTAATTTATTGGGTAAGGAAAGAAGAAATCAATCCAGGAGGGAATCAATAATTATAAGGTTGGTTAGACAATGCTAACCGTCTGGTCGCATTAAGGGGTTAGTTATTGCTAACCCCTCTAACTATTTTAGCATATCAGGTGTGGCTTTGTCAATAAGATATTGTTTAAGCCGGGCTGCCTGTATGTCTGCGCTTGCCGGTGATATCGGTGATGGTGATCTTCCAGATGGCGGTATGTGCGAGATGACGGCTGACTTCTTCCGCAAAAGCTGCCATATTGGAGAGGGCGTAGCGCTCGCAGATCAGGCGCAGGGCGTGGGTTTTCTCATCCGGGTCGGTGATTTCCCCGGCCAGACCGCGCACGATGGCCGATTCGTAATCGGTGGAGAAATCCTCCGGAGTTAATCTGGTGTCGCCTACGCAGGTCAGGCAGACGTGGGGATGGTGGCGCAGACAATCTGTCTTATAACCGCTCTGGGCAGCGTGGAAGTAAATATACTCACCATCACGGATGATAGAGAGCGGTACGGCATAGGGCTGTCCCTCGGTATCTATCATTGAAAGTATGGCATAGCTGCATTTATCACATATCGCCAGCGCGGTATCACGGCTGATCTCGCGGTCTTTGCGTCGCATATTGTTACCTCCCGGTGGGGTTATCTGTGTGCTTGATTTGCAGTATAGTATAGCACAGACGAGCGGATCTGCCAAGCCTGTCAGGGCGCATCCGGGTATATAATAAGTATATAATTATAATAGAGAAAGAATTTCACGCAAAACGGTTGCAAAACAGCGGGCAAAGTAGTATTATTAACTATGTTATGGGCGATTAGCTCAGTTGGGAGAGCGTTCGGTTCGCATCCGAGAGGTCGTGGGTTCGAATCCCATATCGTCCACCAGAAAAAAGCACGCTTAGGCGTGCTTTTTTCAACGAAATTTGCCCTTGCGGGCAAGTGAAATCGCTTCGCGGTGAAATATTTGCTCCGCGATATCCGTTCATTTCGGAACGGGTGATATGCCTGACGGTATGATATCTGCTTCGCAGATGATATACGCTTCAAATATGAAGGAACGGATATATCATTTCTCCTTGGATCAGAGATATTTTTGTGCGGAGTTGTTTATCTTTGTGATTTAATGCCTTGGTGGCGGCACAAAACTTTTACAAAGTCAGCAACTTTATGAAATGTCGGTGAAACCACTATGCAGCAACGCCCAGGTGTAAACTTTCACTTTTGGCAAATTTTATCAAGTGTATTGACTTTCATCTGCAAATTATCTATAATATATTCTGGATGAACGCTAAAGCTTTCATAAAGTCGACAGCTTTATGAAAAAATGTTGCTTTTTATCTGATGTTGGTGTCAAAAAATTGAATATTTAATCAGTTTTCTGTAAACGGAAGTCCGGTGAGAATCCGGCACAGGCACGCTACTGTGATGTGCGTTGGCAGAGCAGGGTCTTTTTGATGACCGGCCATTGTCCCGAGGAGGGATGAGAAGGCGCTCGGCTGTAAAGCACAAGTC
>JAFQHB010000139.1 GCA_017398165.1 Bacillota bacterium | reverse complement strand
TTGGTCGTCGCACCGGATTCTACGGCAGGGACGTCCAGAACTTCGGCAGGATAATCGCAGTATTTACCGCGGCCGACCAGCATATCGCCTGCGCCGATGGCGTACAGGATCTCGCAATCAGACGCTGTCAGTGCTACGATACGTTCGGCAGGCTCATCCAGCGTGATCTCGCGGCCTTTCATATCGGTGACTGTGACAGTCGCGGCAGGATCTGCCGCTCCTGGTGTGTTGTCGGGTGCCTTGACATCGGATTGGGTGCTGCCGCAGCCGGTCATACCAAAGACCAGACAGACGGCGAGAAACAGCTGGACGATTCTTTTTATAAATTTCATATTTCATTACTCCAAACAGTTTTATATATTTCCGGGGTGGTTCCTGAAAATCATAGCGCGGGCAAGGACAGAACGTGCGAAAACATGACCCTGTAAAAGCAAAACTGCGGCAGTCTGATCAGACTGCCGCAGCCGAATTTCTGCAAAACACACGTTGAGCCTATTCCTCGAGCCTATTCCTCCATACTCGGGAGTATAAGCATTCTCATTCAAGCAGGTCTCCTGACTCGCGTATCATAAGCCTCCGCACTGCCTTCTCGGGATCATTCCCAATGACTGACTTTCGCTGCGTGCGGCGCCTCCACGCATACAGTGGCGGTACCGTTCCGGATTCCAACCGGATTCTCTATTCTCCGTCTATTCTTTTCATAACAGACGGCACTTAAATGATAGTATTTAATTTGTTATCATTATAAGCCAAGCCTTCGTAAAAGTCAATCAGTTCCTACAATTATCTTGCAGATTTCGCGTGCGGGAAATGCTGCACCTAACCCATAACAAAACCGGGTAGTATGTTGGGCTGAATTGTTACCCAGAGTACAAATGCTTGCTATCATAGTAATAAAGTCGTACATTTCTGTACGTCTATTGGTGCTCTGCCGGGATGGCCGGTGGGGCACTTTTTTTGTGGGGGAAATGGTGCTGTCGGAAGTGTGCTGCCTGGAATTAAGACCGGTGAGGCGATAGGATTGCCATAAGAAGTATCGAAAAATGGGAGGTCTTGTCGGATGGATTATAAAGGGCTGGTGCGGGAGCTATTGACGCAGTGTACGAGTGAACAGCGGAAGAAGTGGGGCTTGACGCAGGAGCAGATGGCGGAGCTGCTGCATATCAGCAGCCGGGCGTATGGGAATGCCGAGCGCGGCAAATCGTGTATTTCGTCGCAGACGCTGGTATCTTTGCTGGGGCGGATGGATGAGGATGATATTCTGGAGCTGCTGCTGGTGTTTAATCAGCGGGTGGATGAATTGGGTGATGATATGCCGATTTAGGCGGGTTTTGGTGCGGTATTATTCCTGTGGGGAAAGTTTGTGCGCTCCGATAGGCGGTGTTCAGCGGGGCGTCAAAACGGATATAATATGGTAATAGGTGAAATATGGTAATTTGCGGAAATAATTGGCAAAACACTCGATAAATGGTATAATGAAAGAAAATATGAAAACGCGCACAGAGTTGGGATGATGATGCAGGATAAGGAACGACAGTTATTAAACGAGCTATACGTAGAGAATTTTCAGGCGATGTATTGCTATGCGCTGGCGGTGCTGCATAATGACGCCCAGGCGCAGGAGGCGGTGCAGATGGTTTTCCTGACTGCCTGCCAGAAGCCGGACAAAGTATATAATAGCCCCAATCCGGTGGGTTGGCTGTATATTACGCTGCGGAATAATTTTCATAATATGGCGAGTGCGCGTTTTCAGTTGGCGCGGCTATTGATACAGTTGACGATCATAGAGGGGCCGGAGCAGATCGCCGGGGAAGAGCCGGAGATTGATTTGGACGTTTTGTATGGTGATCTGGTGGGACAGGAGTGTTATGAGCTGGTGAAGAAGTTTGCGGTGGACGGGCATACTTTGGCGGAGCTTTCGGATGAGTATGGTATCAGTATCGCGGCCTGCAAGCAGCGGCTTTGTCGGGGCAAGCAGAAGATGCGGGAGATTTTGCGGCGGCAGAATGAGTATTGAGAGTTTTGGGTTGGCTGCCGGCGGTGAGGGCTGGTGATGGCTGTTATTGCGGCTGTGGGATGACAATGGGTGTCTATCCTGACGGGAATAAAAACTGTTCTGTGAGGGTATTCTAAGCGTGTTCTTATGGGATGTATAATATATCCCAATAGGATGGTAAACACGTTGTTATGAACAAGGAATTGAACAAAATCGTAGGCAGTAATTTACGAAAGTATCGTAACGAGCGGGGCATCACTCAGGAGGCACTCGCGGAGCAGGTCAATATCAGTTCGTCTTTTTATGCGAATATCGAGCGCGGCAACAAATCAATGAGTCTTGAGGTGTTGTGCGGGTTGGCGGCTGCGTTGGGCGTCAGTATTGACAGTCTTTTCCACGGGGAAGAAAATAAGGCTGCGGTGAATGATATTGCCGCATTGTTGGCTGATAGTTCGCCGGAGACGATTTCTTTGTGTGCTGCGATAATACGATCGGTGTTGAAGGAATTGGAAAAAAACGCAGAAGTGTGATATAATAAGTGTGATATAATAATAGAAGTTTCTGAAACATAGTGGGTTTTGGGGGGTGTACCACGCACCGCTTCTGTTGGTGCATCCCACCCGCCCA
>JAFQHB010000138.1 GCA_017398165.1 Bacillota bacterium | reverse complement strand
GTAAACTCCGTCGGATACACCTGCTCTACCATCGCACGCCCGATTGCCGCGGTATAATCCCCCGGCAGCACGCTCAGCTCATCACCGACCGCCAGCTTGCGCCCATCCAGACCACCCAAAGCACACTTCAGGTTGGTAGAGCGGCTGTTCATCACCACCGGCACATCAATACCACCGGCCATCGCGATATACGCACGGCAGCCGTTTACAACAGCCCCCATACGCAGCACGTCGCCTGCCGCCACCGGCAGTGCCGCATAACGCCGCACCGGCCGGCCGTTCAGCGTGGCCTGCATATCCGCACCCGTCAGCGCGATCAGGCCACCCGCACCAAACTCCAGCTGCGGCCCCAGCACGGTGGCCTCCAGCACAGCCTCGCCGCCCCTGTTGCCCACCAGCCAGTTGCCCATAATATAGGCCTGCTCGTCCATCACGCCGCTCGGCCCCACACCAAAACGCTGAAAGCCGTAACGACCGGCATCCTGCACCGTGGTCAATGCGCCCGGCTGCAGCACTCTGCAAAAGCTCATTACGCATCCTCCTCCCGGCGCAGCGTCAATTTATGGAATACCGGCTGCCAGCGCCCGGCCTCCACATCAGCCCGCAGCACATCAAATTCCGCCCGGCTCACCGGTTTGAAACGAATATAATCGCCAGCCTGATAAAATACCGGCTCCTCGCGCCGCGGGTCATAAAGATCCAGCGGAGTCCGTCCTATCAAACGCCAGCCGCCCGGCGATGCCAGCGGATATACACCGGTCTGCGCGCCGCCGATACCGACACTGCCCGGCTCTATCCGCACACGGGGGCTGTCCAGCCGCGGCGCGGCGATACGCTCGTCCAGACCGCCCAGATACGCAAATCCCGGCAGGAACCCCAGCATATATATCTTATAATCACGCCCGCTGTGCAGTGCTACGATCTCATCCCGGCTCAGCCCGGTTAATTTCTCCATATCCGCCATATCCGGCGCGAACTCGTCCTCATAGCAGACGGGTATCTCCACCACCCGGCGTTCGGCAGCACCACCGGTTGCCATATCTGCCAGCTCACGGCGCACCAGACCGCACAGCCCGGCAAAATCGATCTGCAGCGGGTCATAGCTCACCAGCAAAGAAGCAAAAGCCGGCGTCAGGTCGATCAGCCACGGGTATCCCCGCTGCTCCAACACCCCGGCCAGCATCTGGACGCGCTCATTGATCTGATCGTCAATCTTCTGACCAAACTCCACCAACAAAGCCGCCTCGCCCACCGGCAGCAGCCGCAGCTCCTCCTGATAAACCTGCTCCATCCGGCCTCATACCTCCACTCTTTATCAGTATCCGGAATCCAAACCTGCACTATAAAAAATCCAAACAATATAAAGCATTCACCATCAATATAAATTACTCACCATCAGCCCCCTGTGCAGGGGCATCTGTCAGTAAAGCTGATTGAGGGGGTGAAATACTCCGCAAGCATCACGCCCCCCCACATCAGCACACCAAAACTCATTTCACTGAGCAATTACTCAGCAGTAGCTTCATAGAATTCATCCAGCAGAGCCTGCTGCAGCTTGGCCACCATCTCCTGCTGCTTGCCGCCGACGGGCTTGCCGTCAACACTCTCTACCAGCATACACAGCTGGCTGGAGCTGGTAACGATAACTTCCTCGGCATTCATCAGCTCATCAACAGTATAGGGAGTCTCGTTTACCGGGATACCCAGCTTCTTGCACATAGCGATCAGATGAGCACGGGCAATACCGGGCAGGATCAGGTTGTCCGCCGGAGCAGTCTTCAGCATACCATCCTGGATGATATGTACGTTGCTGTGTGCACACTCGGTCACACGGCCGTTACGATGCAGCACGGATTCCTGGCAGCCGGCTTCCTTGGTCTTCTGGGCAGCCATTACGCTGGGGATCAGATTCAGAGTCTTGATATTACAATGGAAGAAACGTGTATCCTCCAGAGTGATCAGCTTCATCTTCTTATCCATATCCTTCAGCTCGGCGGGCTTCAGCATAATCCAGATGTTGGAATCACCCTCGGGGAAGTCGTGGTTACGCATACCGGT
>JAFQHB010000137.1 GCA_017398165.1 Bacillota bacterium | reverse complement strand
CGCACCCGCCCCCGGTTCGCGCGTCTGCATCACATCCAGCCCCAGCTCGCTCAGCCACTCGGCCAGCGCCGTTAGCTGCGTAGTCTTGCCTGCGCCCTCCGGCCCTTCCAGCGTGATAAAAACCCCCGTCATCTCCGCGACCTCCAGCTTCTCCACCGCCTACCCGCACAGCAGGCAGCAGCTACATTACATATATAATAAATCAAGCGTCCGCAAATTGCAAGCCCACGCTATATCACTGCCACCGGCAGGCGACCCGCAGCATCCAGACCCTGCAGCCGCCCGCCCCCGGCCAAAAGTGCGGCAGCGGCCTGCACCACCTCGGCCGGGATCACCTCGCCCGGACCGACCCACGGTATCCCCGGCGGGTACGGCGTCAACAACCCAGCTGCCACCCTGCCGGCACACTCCGCCAGCGGCAGATACGCTACCTCGCGCCGCAGCGCCTCGGCAGGCAGCAGCGCCATCTCCGGCAGTGCCATATCCTGCGGCAGGCCTGCGGCACACGGCATTATCCCGGCCAGCAGGGCATCCGCCCGCCGCAGGGCATCCGCCCGCTGCTGCCACAGCGCCGCATCATCCGCATACGTCAGCAGGAAAAGCACCCGACGGTCATCGGCAAATTCCGGCTCTACCCCCGCCCGGCGCAGTGCATCCGCAATCTGCCAGCCGCTATGCCCGGCCGCACTATACAGCAGACCCTTGGTACCGTCATAAGCAAAACCCGGCGGCAGGGTATCGCCCTCATAAAGCCGCAGTACCGCCGCCCCAGGCAGCGCCCGGCGCAGGCTTTCGCGGTTCTGCCGCAGGCTTTCCCGGCGGCTGTCGGCATATTCCACCCATTCCGCCCGCGCCGCATCCAATGATGCCAGCAGCGGATAAGACGGGCTGCTGGTCTGCAGCATAGTCAGCCAACGCTCGGGCTGCAATTCCGGACGGTTCACCAGCAGCACTGCCGTCTGCCCCAGGCTGCCCATACTTTTATGCCAGCTATCCACCACCATATCCGCGCCCAGCCGTGCCGCCGCACTATCCGGCTGCACGAAAGGCAGGTGCGCGCCGTGCGCCTCATCCACCACCGTCAGCACGCCATACCGCCGACAGCACGCCAGCAGCCCCGGCATATCCACGCACACCCCATAAAATGACGGATAGACGAAGAATGCTGCCCTGATATCGGGGTGGCGCAGCAAAGCAGCCTCCACATCCGCCACCTGTACACCCAGCGGCAGGCCGTCTGCACTCACCCGCACCGGCAGCCACACCGGCGTACAACCGGAGAGTGCTGCTGCATTCCATACACTGCGATGGGCGTTGCGCGGCAGCAATATTTTCTGCCCCGGGCCGCACGCCGCCATTATCGCCGCCAGCAGCCCCACCGTAGCGCCATTCACCAAAAAATGAGCCCGTGCCGCACCGCACGCCCCCGCCATCAGGCTCTCCGCCTGCATTATCGCACCATCCGGCGCGTGCAGGTCATCCAGCCCGTCGGCCTCGGTCACATCCCAGCGTGCCAGCTCGCCCCATTCGCCCAGCAAGCCCAGCGCACCCGGCTCGCCCTTGTGCCCCGGCATATGCTGCCGCAGCCGCCCGCCCGCGATATACCCGCGCAGCGCATCCACCAACGGCATCTCCTGCGCCATCAGTGCCACCTCCCAACGTATCTTCACACGATAAAACAGGCCGCAAGCGGCGGTCATCCCGCTGCCCCGGCCTGAGTCCAGTCATTATTCCCGCGGCAGGCCGGGATAATCCAGCGTCGCGAAAAGATCAGCCAGTGTCTCGCCCCGGCGTATCAGCCGCACGCTGCCGTCAGTAGTCAGCAGCAGCTCCTGGCAGCGCAGCTTGCCGTTATAATTGAAGCCCATCGCGCTGCCGTGCGCGCCGGTATCGTGCAGCACCACCAGATCACCCGGTACGATTTCCGGCAGCTCGCGCCCGATGGCGAATTTATCATTATTCTCGCACAACGAGCCCACCACGTCATAAACGTGATCGGCAGGCTGACCCTGCTTACCCAGCACCGTGATATGATGATACGACCCATACAGCGCCGGGCGCATCAGATTGGCCATACAGGCATCCAGCCCGATGTAATGCCGATAAGTATCCTTGGTGTGGATGGCCCGCGCCACCAGCACACCATAAGGCCCGGTCATTGCGCGCCCGCTCTCCATCGCCAGACGCACCTGCCCCAGCCCGGCAGGCTCCATAATACGTCGATACTCAGCGTGGATACCCTCGCCCATAGCCTCGATGTCGATCTCAGCTTCCTCGGGGCGATACGCCAGGCCGATGCCGCCGCCCAGATTGATGAATTCCACCGCGATACCCAGCCGCTGCTTCAGCTCGACAGCCAGCTCAAACATCATAGTCGCAGTGCCCACCAGATAATCGGCCTCCAATTCATTGGATACGATCATCGTGTGCAGGCCAAAACGCCGGACGCCCTTGCTCATCGCCAGCTCCGCCGCCTGGAATATCTGCGCGCGGGTCATACCGTATTTCGCTTCCTCCGGCTTGCCGATAATAGCGTTGCCGCCGCCGCGCTGCGCCCCGGGGTTAAAACGGAAAGAGAGCAGCTCCGGCAGACCGGCGGTCTGCTCCAAAAACTCCACGTGGGTGATATCATCCAGATTGATGACCGCCCCCAGCTCCCGCGCCTTGACGAACTCCTCCGGCGGGGTATCATTGGAAGTAAAGCAGATCTCCTCACCGCGCATACCCACGGCCTCGGCCAGCAGCAGCTCGGCCATCGAGCTGCAATCCGCACCCAGACCTTCGCTGTGCAGCACCTCCAGAATATGCGGGTTGGGCAGCGCCTTTACGGCATAATGCTCGCGAAAGCCCGGCGCCCAGGCAAAAGCCGCCTGCAGCCGCCGAGCCATAGCACGCATTCCGGCTTCATCATAAAGATGAAAGGGTGTGCCATACTCCTCGGCTATCGCAGCAATTTTTTCTTCAGCGCAAAAAAGCTTTTTTTCAGCCATATCTATATCTTCTCCTCACTGATCACAAATTTATCCCGGAGCATCCATCCGGGACACAAAATATCCGCCGATGCAAGGCGGTCTATATTATTAAACCATTTCCCCACCGCCAAGTCAAGAGGCCCGGCCAATGTATACATTACTTCTTTGCACTCTACCCCTCCGCCCGTACTCGAAAAAAGCGCATAACAAAGCAGCAGCCCGCCGACACCCGAAAGCATCGGCAGACTGCCGCTTATATCATACTGCGGGCAGCGCCCGACAGCATAAGTTTCTTTTACCCGGCCGGAATTACTTCAGGCTGCTGGTCTTGATTCTGTTGACAGCACGACGCAATGCCAACTCGGCACGAGCGACGTCAAGATCAGCGGTACGGTTGTGCAGACGCTCTTTTGCACGCTGCTCTGCGGCCTTGGCACGCTCTACGTCGATCTCCTCAGCCTTTTCTGCTGCATCAGCCAGAATAATAACTACGTTATTTTTGACCTCAGCAAAGCCGCCGCAAACCGCCAGAAAATGATCAGAGCCGCCTTTATGATACTTTACAGTACCAATATCCAGCGTCGTCATCAACGGTGCGTGGTTTTTCAACACGCCCATCGAGCCCAGCGTAGCCGGCAGATTGACAGTGTCAACAGTATCCGACATCAGCAGGCCGGCAGGGGTCACAATATCCAAACGGATCGCGTTTTCAGCCATAGCTTATGCACGTCCTTCCAGTGCTGCTGCCTTAGCTACTGCATCCTCAATAGTACCAACCAT
>JAFQHB010000136.1 GCA_017398165.1 Bacillota bacterium | reverse complement strand
GCATCCGCCGCCCACACCACCGGCAGCAGCACCAGCGCCAGCAGCCGCCCCAGCATACGCCACAACCAGCGCACGATATGTACCATCCAGCCCACCAGCCGGTGCAGCCCCGGGAAGATCACCGGGCTGAAAAAGCCCATATACAGGCACACGCCCGCCGCCGCCAGCACCAATACCGGCAACCGCAGCTCCATACCATTGATTTTGTAAAGCGCCACCAGGCTGTATGTCAGAGCCAGCAGCCACCAGATGATATCCCCCAAACCTTTGCGGATAGCACCGCGGGCGCTGCGAAACCACACCCGGTACAAATCATAAAAAAAACCCAATCCCAGACCCAGCACCAACGCCAGCGCCAACTGCACCGCCTGCAGCTCTGCCCTGTCCATTTACGGCGCCCCCTATCTGGTCAGCCGTTTGAAGAAACTGCCCTGCTTCTTCGCACCGCCCCTGCCGTCCTCAAAAACCACCGATACGATCTCGCCCTCTACCGTCAGCGCCTCGTGTTCCAGTAATAACTGCGCGATATGCAGCTCCTTGCCCCGGATGACCAGCGGCCCCAGGTTAGTATCCAGATTGATGGTGTCCTTATCAAAATCATCCACCCGCAGCACGCCCTGCAGCTCCAGCAGCTTGCCGTCCCGAATCATAATGGTATTGCTCTTGGCCTCGTTGCTCATATCCTCATCACACTGCCCCATATTATGCTTTTAATTATGGTATATGCCGTGGGTCGGGCTGATATGCGGCGGTCTGCGGCAATATCAGCCCGACCGGCAGCACCGTGCCAAACAAAAAGCCCCGCGCATATACACATATACGCAGGGCGTCACTATCGCAGTCATCACATCTATATTATCACGATTATCACGACACTATAATATCGGCAATACCTCAAAAAGCCCGGTCATCATCCGCACCGACCGTCTGCTCACGCAGGATACGGTACATCTGTGCCGCCTGATCGGCACGCTTGGTATCGGCGACCTCCAATATCTCCAGCTCTACCTCGCGGCGGCCAAAAAGCAGCGTCAGCTTATCG
Source organism: Bacillota bacterium (assembly GCA_017398165.1). GTDB lineage: Bacteria > Bacillota > Dehalobacteriia > UBA4068 > UBA4997 > Avidehalobacter. The sequence continues at coordinate 11,658 of JAFQHB010000136.1, read as the reverse complement.
CCCACCTGCACATCGGTAGAGGGCTTGGCGATACGCCCGTTGATCAATATTTTACCCGCCCCGCTGACGTCCTTGGCCACCGTGCGCCGCTTTATCAGGCGCGATACCTTCAAAAATTTATCCAGCCGCATGGTTTTTTACCTCCGCCGTTATAAATCAAAAGAGGAGAGCAAAACCGCCCTCCCCCGTTTTCATCATTCTGCATTCTGCCGTCTCCCGGCTTAACGCATTTCGCTGATTATTCCGCCGCTTATTTCGCTACGTTGTCTTTCAGAGCCTTGCCGGCTTTGAATGCCGGGATCTTGGCAGCAGCAATAGCGATCTTCTCGCCGGTCTGGGGGTTGTGGCCCTCACGAGCAGCTCTCTCACGTACTTCGAAAGTACCAAAGCCGATCAGCTGTACTTTTTCCTCAGCCTGCAGGGCTTTGGTAACTACGTTGATGAATGCTTCGACAGCCTTGCCGGCATCTTTTTTCGACAGTTCAGTTTCTTCAGCGATCGCATTGATCAGTTCAGTCTTGTTCAATTTATTTCCCTCCAAAATATAACTAAGTCAGCCTCCGGGAGCCTAATGCCGCCGCGGACAAGCCGCTTGAAATCCTGTATTATTCTATCACTATAAAGCTTAACTTGCAAGTACTTTTTTACATCTTGCGGGATTTGGCGCGTTTTTTTTCAATATCCTGCGGGATCGGGGCACATCAGCCGATATGGCACCAGCAAAGATCGTACCTCGGTGATCCTGCCGCCCTGCATATACACCCGCGGCAGCCGGGCAGATGTCGTTACCTTGCGCTGCGGCACGTTCACGATATCACCGATATGCACATTATGGCCGGTAGCATCCACCATCATACTCTGCATCGCCACCCTGCCCAGCACCGGCAGCAGTTTGCCGTCCCGCCACACGCCGCGCTGATACCTGCCGGTCACCAGCCGGCCGATATTGCGGCTCATAGTCTGCACACTGTCTCTCACCGTCAGCTCCCGCGCATCCACGCTCACGCCGAAGCCATCACCGTAGCCCCAGGGGATGACGGCGATATCCATATCCCGCGGCGCGGTGAATTCACTGCCATAGCCGACACATTCGCCTTTCTTCAGGCTGCGCAGCGCCGCCACCCGCGCACAGGCACGTATCGGGTCCTGCAGCTCCAGCCCGCAGGCGCGCGCCATCACCAACTGGCCGTACAGCGCCGAGCCCACCCGCACGGCCGAGAAATGCGCCTCCGGGTAGCGCAGCATCCCTGCCGAATTGGCCAGATGAAAGCTCACCCCGGCAAACCCTGCCGCCAGTACCTGATCCCGCATTTTGGCAAAAAGCGCGATCTGCCGCCGGGCATAATGCTCGTCCTTCTCCAGTGCCGTTGCCAGATGAGAATACACACCCGTCAGCCGTGCCGCCCCGGGCAGTGCCAGCTCGGCCAGTACGTCGGCCAGCTCATCCGGCTCGATACCAAAGCGGTTCATACCGGTATTCAGCTTCAAATGGCAATCCACACCCAGTCCGGAGAGCAATCGCGCTGCACGCAGCCCGTCCACCGTTGCCGTCAGCCGGTATTCGGCATAGATATGTTCCTCGCCCGCCTGCACCGGCAAAAAAACCAGCACCGGCGCATCAATGCCCGCCAGCCGCAGTTCCAGCGCTTCCTCCGGTGTGGTGACGGCCAGCATATCCGCCCCGGCAGCCGCCAGCGCCCGCGCACAGGGCACCGCGCCAAAGCCATAGGCGTCGTTCTTCACCACCGCTATCAGCCCTGTCCCGGGTGTCAGCCTTTGCCGTATTCTGTCCAGATTGCCGGTCAGCTTGTCCAGATCGATCTCCAGCCAATGCTGCAGACCGTTGGGGATATCAGCCATCATCACACCTCCTCGTATTTACTGCTTTTTGCTGCTGCGCCGCTATTTGCCGCCACGCAGCTTTTTCTTCAGATTGATGACCCGGCGAATGTTCTTCTGGTAGATAGGCTCCAGGAAGTTATACAGCCCGTATTTGCCCTTGTTGAAAACCAGATCGTACTCACCGATAAACTCGGTATATTTGCCACCAAAGCCTTTCTTGAACTTCACCAGACCGTACAGCGGATGATCCTCACCCACGTGACCCGGCACACCACGGAAGTCATACATGGTGCAGCCGTGCTCCTTGGCCCATTCGATCATCGTCCACTGGATCAGGTAATTCGGCATCAGGTTGCGGTGCGAATTGGCACTCGCCCCGTAGATATACCACGCCTTATCCCCCATACGGAAGGCCAGCGTACCGGCGATGGCCTCATCCTGATAATAAGCCATAAAAAGCTCCGTCTGCCCTACCGGGTGCAAATGATCGTAAAAGCCCTCGAAATAGCTGTACGGGCGAATCAGGAATTTATCACGGCTGGCCGTCGTCGTCAGTATACGATAAAACTCCGGCAGACACTCCCTGCCGGCGCCCGATACGATACGCACGCCCTTTTTACCCGCCAGACGGATGTTATAGCGCGTCTTCTGGTGGCAGGCCGCCAGCAGCTTATCGGTATCCGGCGCGATATCCATACGGAAAACGAACCGCGGCTGAATGCCCTCAAAGCCCTCGCCCTTATCCACGATCTGAAAGCCCGATTTCTGCAGCCGTCCCCGCCAGATATCGGCCTCCGGGAAGTCAATATCAATATCGGGGTCGATCTTCCAGTAGATAGCTCCGCGCTCTTTGGCCAGCTTGCGTACCGCAGCCACCATCGCCTGCCAGATGCCCTCATCGGCGATATCCAGCACCGGCCCGCGCGGCGAATAAAAGACATTGCCCAGCCCCACCGGCAATGTGCGCTGCAATATCAGCGCCGCCGCCACTATCTGCCCGTCCTGCTCCAACACCAGGCGCAGCGGCTGCCAGGCAGGCTGCTTCACGCAGCCCCATTCCCAGCTCTGCAGCACGTGCCCCTTAGGATGCCCGGCGATGAATTCATCAAACAGCCGGGCATTGGCTTCGTTATTCTCCAGCAGACGGCCGGTATAGCCGACCGCCACATTATTATTAGCACTCACCAAAGGTTTCTCCCCTCAATATTCTTGCATCCTGATCAAAATACAACCCGCCCGGCCCGCGCGCACCGGCACAGACACCGATCCACGGGGCATTAAAGCAAACGGGCGGGCGGGGCGTCCCAACAGCAGTCCGCCCCGCCAAAAAACCTTGCTGTTCAGAAAATACAGCCACACCCTATCTGCCCGCGCAGACAGTCAAAAAATCACTGATCAGCGGATGCGGATGCTCCGGCCGCGAAGTAAACTCGGGATGATACTGGCAGCCGATGTACCAATCCTGCCCCGGCAGCTCCACGATCTCCGGCGAGCCGCCATCAAGCGATCGCCCGCTGAATACCATACCGGCCTGCTCCAGCACAGCGGCGATATCCTCGCGCAGCACATAACGATAGCGATGCCGCTCGGCAATATCCTCACTGCCGTAGACAGCAGCCGCCCGGCTGCCTGCCGCCAGTCTGATAGCCGCCTGACCGCGCACCAGACTGCCGCAGCCGCGCCCCTCAAAAAGCACATCGGCCGAGCCGGTCTCCGGCATAGCGGCCGGTATCCGGGCTACGTTGCGTGCGTACTCCACCAGAGCTGCGTGCATACCCATACCGATGCCCAGCAGCGGCACATTATGCCGCCGTGCGTAGCCGGCCGCCAGTATCATACCCTCGGCCCCGCGCGCACCAAAGCCATCCGGGATCACGATGCCCGCAAAGCCCGCCAGCTTATCCTCCAGCGTGGCGGCATCCAGCTCCTGCGCTGCCAGCATCTCGATCTCGGCATTCAGACCCAGATTGATGGCACAATGGCGCAGTGCCTCGGCCAGGCTGATATAGGCATCCGGCAGGCTGGTGTATTTGCCCACCAATGCCAGCCGTACAGTCCTATTATTAGCCATACTGCGGTGATAAAATTCCTCCCAGCCGTGAATATCAGCCTCGGCCTGCGGCAGACCCAGCCTGTCGGCCACGATATCATCAAATCCCTGCCGATGCAGATTGAGCGGCAGCTCATATACATTATCGGTGTAGACCTGCTGGAATACCGCCTCGCGGTCGATATCACAAAACAGCGATATCTTGTTGACAGCACCCTCATCCAGCGGCTCTTCCGAGCGGCAGACGATAACGTCGGGCTGGATGCCGAGGCTGCGCAGTGTCTTGACACTATGCTGCACCGGTTTGGTTTTGGTCTCGCCCGCCAGCCGCAGATACGGCACCAGTGCCACGTGGACGAAAAGCGTATTGCGCCGCCCCAGATCGCGCCGCATCTGGCGTATCGTCTCCACAAAAGCCAGCGACTCGATATCACCGACAGTGCCGCCGATCTCCACTATTATCACGTCAAAATTATGCGCCGCCAGACCCTCGGTAATGGTACGCTTGATCTCGTTGGTGATGTGCGGGATGACCTGCACCGTATTGCCGCCGAAATCACCGGCACGCTCCCTATCCAGAATATCCCGGTAAATGCGCCCCAGTGTAGAGCACGCCTGCCCGGTGAGGCTGACATTCATAAAACGCTCGTAATGGCCCAGCGCCAGGTCAGTCTCCGCCCCATCATTGGTGACAAAAACCTCGCCGTGCTGGTAGGGATTCATCATACCGGTATCAGTATTAAAATAAGTGTCCAACCGCAGCACGCCGACTTTCAGCCCGCGCCCTTTCAGCAGCGCACCCAGAGATGCCGCCGTCAAACCCTTGCCCAGCGAGGATACCACACCGCCGGTAAAAAATATATATTTAGTCATTGGTCTTTCCTCCGACATTTTTTTGTCCAACACCTGCACCCAGACCCCGCCGGCGGCAGGGCCTGCCATATCCAATACCTGCAATACCACACACCGCGCCCCTATGCAGACGCCCTGACGGGCATACCCTGCCTGCCGTACGGCAGAGAGGTATGGCCGGGGGTAGTGTCAATTACATCTTCTCCGGCGCCGAAACACCCAGCATCTGCAGACACTTGGCGACCGCCATCCTGGTCACCTGGCACAGCCACAGACGCGCTGCCTGCACCTCAGGCTCCACACCCAACACGCGGCAGTTGCCATAAAAGCTGTGGAACAGCGCACCCAGCTCCATCACATAGGCTGCGATGCGGTGCGGTTCTTCTTTCACCGCTGCCTGTACCACCTCATCCGGCAGCTCCAGCAGCTTGCGGATCAGATCACGCTCGCTTTCCTCGCCCAGCCTGCCAAAATCCACGTCCGCCAGCGGCAGCAGCCCGATACCCTGACCGGCTGCCTGTGCCACGATGCTGTTGATGCGTGCATGGGCGTACTGCACGTAATAAACCGGGTTATCCATAGATTGACTCTTGGCCAGATCCAGGTCAAAATCCATCTGGCTGTCGGCAGAACGCATCACGAAGAAGAAACGCGCCGCATCACGGCCGACCTCCTCCAGCAGTTCTTCCAGCGTGACGTAAGTACCCGCACGCTTGGACATCCGCATGATCTCGCCGCCGGAGAACAAACGCACCAGCTGCATCAGGATGACTTCCAGATTTTCCGCCGGGTAGCCGATCGACTGCATAGCGCCTTTCAGACGCGCCACGTGGCCGTGATGATCCGCACCCCAAATATTGATGAGCTTGACGTAGCCACGCTCAAATTTATTCTTGTGATAAGCAATATCTGCGGTGTAATAGGTGGGGATGCCGTTGGCACGCACCAGCACCTCGGGCTTCTCGCAGCCATACTTATCCGCCGCAAACCAGATAGCGCCGTCCTGCTCCAGCAGGTTGCCGTCGTCTTTCATCTGCTCCACCACGGCACGCACCGCACCCGAGTCGTGCAGGGTCTGCTCGCTGAACCAGGTATCGTATTTCACACCGTAATGCTCCAGCGCCTCACGGATGGCGCTGATTTTCTTCTCCAGCGCGTAGCGGGTCAATATCTCACAGCGCAGTTTGGTCTCGACATTCAGCAGCTTGTCGCCCTCCTGCTCGATATAGCCGCGCACGGTATTGGTGATATCCTCGCCGTGGTAGCCGTCCTCCGGGAAAGGCACGTCCTGCCCCATCTGCTGCAGATAACGCGCCTCCAGCGACAGTCCGAAATTCTCGATCTGCTTGCCGGCATCGTTGATATAATACTCGCGGTCGACATCATAGCCCGCCGCCTGCATCACATTGGCCAGTGTATCACCGATAGCGGCGCCGCGGGCGTTGCCCAGATGCAGCTCACCGGTCGGATTGGCCGAGACAAACTCGATATTTACTTTCTGTCCGCCGCCGAATTCGCTCTCGCCGAATTTCTCGCCGCGAGCCGCCGCATCAGCCAGACCGGCCGTCAGCCATTCCGGCTTCATACGGAAGTTGATAAAGCCCGCACCGGCGATCTCTACCGCGTCTACCCACTGTGCAGGCTGCTCGGCATAAAGACGTGCCGTCAGTATCGCCGCAATTTTGGGCGGGGCCATATGTGCCTGACGTGCCAGCAGCATCGCCAGATTAGCCGCAAAATCCCCGTGCGATTTCTCACGCGGGCGCTCGATCACAAAATCCGGCAGCGTCTCAAAATTCAGTTCCCCTGCCGCACGCGCAGCCTCGGCCGCCGCACACAGGTCTTTTTTCAACTCATAACGAGTTTCCTCCAACCAGTTCATCAAATATCATCCTCCCTTTGCCGCTTCTCCCGCGGGACGTCTATCTTTTCATCCAAAATATAAAAAGTCACCGTACCGGAGGCTATCAGCCGCCCGGCGTCATCGCGCACATCCACCCCGAAGATATCAAGATGCCGTCCGCGGTTTTTCTCCCGGGCGACAGCGTGCAGCACCCCGCCCGAGCAGGTATCGTGATAATTGACCGAAAGCTGCTCCGGCACCACGAAGCTGCCGTAGGAAAGCGCCGCCTTGCCGGCAGCCTGCTCCAGCAGCGTTGCTGCCCAGCCGCCGTGGACATTACCCCGGCTGTTCATATGGCGCGGCTGCAGCGGCATTATCATATGGGCGTAACCTTCGGCCAGTTCCACCAGTTCCAGCCCGTCAGAATAATAGTAGTTCTCATTTTCATTGAGGTATTCGATCCGGCCAGCCCAATCCGCCTCGGCATAGCACGGTCGCAATTCCGCCATAATAACACCCCTCTCTATCGCCCCCGATATCTCCCCGGAGCGCCTGGTATTCGGCAAAAGAACACAGCACAACCAATTTTAATAATTATAACAAACTTTGTGCAGGCTGTCTATGAAATCACACCTAAATTCTCTCTAAATTTTTTGCTCCCGACATCATTACATAGCCAAACACACGCCGCCGGATATCCCCGCCAGCTCCCACACACACCAGCCCGCAGGCCACAGCGGCGAGCCGTACACGCGTGATACAAATAAAAAGGACCGCCGATTCGGGACTCCCCAAATCGACGATCCTGCAATAACTTATCCCACCCGCAGTGAGAGATGCACAAAACACCCATCCGCCAGCGGCAGCCAATACCTCAGCAAACCATCCTCAACAGAGCCCAGGCCACGCTCTGCGGCCAGTGCCCGCTCCATCAGGCAGTTCTTATGCTTATTGGCCGTCGGCACACCGGCACATACGCACCCCGGCACAAACCCCGCCAGCTCAGCTCTGGGATTTGCCGCCAATACCCGGCGCCGCGCATCTATCAACCGCGCCAATCCCGGGAAATCATCCCAACAGCGATGAAACTCCGCCGCCAGATGCTCCTCATATTCCCGATCATACTCGTGATTATCCGCCTGCTCCATCATTCGCACCTCCACCGGCCGAATATCTGAATATTCTAATGTCTGACTAAAGCCGCAGTTCCACCCGGCTGCCGCCCACGCCGTCCTTCTTCACCACGATCTGCCGGTCAATGCGCTCCTTCAGCTCGGCCACGTGCGATATGATGCCGACCAAACGCCTGCCGCCCGCCAGATCATCCAATATACGCAGCGCCTGCCCCAGCGAACCCTCGTCCAGCGAGCCAAAGCCCTCGTCAACAAATAGCGTATCCAGCCGCACGCCCCCGGCATTGGCCTGAATAACATCGGCCAGCCCCAGCGCCAGTGCCAGAGAAGCCTTGAACGCCTCGCCGCCGGATAGTGTCTTGACGCTGCGCTCGGTGCCGTTGTAATGATCGATGACGTCCAACTCCAGCCCGCTGTGGGTACGCAGATCTGCCGCCGCATCCCGCCGCTTCAGCTCGTACTGCCCGCCACTCATCACCGAGAAGCGCAGATTGGCCATCGCTACGATCTGATCAAAATACGCCCGCTGGATATAAGTCTCAAAAAGCAGCTTTTCCTTGCCGGCCAGCCGCCCGTTGGCGGTATCGCTCAGGGCTTTCAGCTCGCCCCAGCGCGCCTCGGTATCACGGCGCACAGCGGCAGCCTCGGCCAACTGCTGCTCGGCCTCGGTATTACGCAGCAGCCGCGCTGCCAGCGCACTGTGCCGTGCCGCCAGCTCTTCCCGCTGTGCTGTCAGTTCTGCCGCCTGTGCCCGCAATTCGTCTGCGGGCTCGCTCTCGCCTGCAGCCAGCCGCTCCTCCAGCACCTTTATGGCATTGACCGCGGCGTATTCTGCCTGCTGTGCGCCGATCAGGGCGTCTTTCGCCGCCTGCAGCTCATTATCGGCAGTCCGGGCGCGCTGCCCGGCCGCTGCTATCGCCTGCTCCAGCTCGTCCTTGCGGTGATAGATCAGACCGGCCTGTTTATCCTGTAATTCACGGCGGCTGTTATCCAGCTCGGTCTGCAGGGCAGAACGCTCGGCCGCCAGCAGCAGCAGCTTTTCCTCTGCCTCCCGGCGGTGCTGCTCCTGCTGCGGCTGGCTTTGCAGCAGATCCCGACGCTCGGCAGCCTGCCCCTGCAGACGGGTGATATCCGCGCCCAGCCGCCCGCAGAGTTCGGTTTGCTCTCTGCGCCGCCCGGCCAGAGCTTCCGCCCGCTGCTCCGGCGGCAATATCTCACTGCCCAGCGTTTTCTGCCACAGCCGCCCCAGCCGCGCGTCCTCCGCTGCCAACGCTTCACGCTCGGCCTTGCCGCGCTCGGCCAGACGGGCCAGCCTGCCGTGTGCCTGCTCCCGCGCGTCACGCTGCACCGCCACCTGCTGCTCGGTCGGTGCATCCTGTGCCAGCGCCGCCGGGGCGGGGTGTACCTCCGCACCGCACACCGGGCAGGGCTGCCCATCCCGCAGACGCTGTGCCAGAAAACCGGCCTGCGCCGCCAGAAAACGCCCCTCCAGCGCGGCATACTCGGCACTGATGCACTGATACTCGGTATTGGCACGCTGATATTCGGCACGCATATCCGCCAGCCCACGCTGCCGCTCGGCCCACGCACGGCAGCCCTCGGTCAGCTCGTCCAGCGCCGCCGCCTGCTCCTGCGCGCGCTGCCGCTCGGCCCCGGTCTGTGCCAGCAGAGTTTCCGGCTCACCCAGCGCGCCCAGCCGGATCTGGATATCCTGCAAAGCCTGCTGTGCCTGCTGCTTCTCCCGCCCGGCGGCGGCGTATGCACCGTCCCTGGCGTTTAGCTCGGCCGCTATCTGACGCTCCCGCGCCCGGCATCGCTCCAATTCATCATAAAGCGGCCGCTGCCCCTCCAGAGTGCGTACCTGCTCGGCCAGCGCGATGCGCTCGGGCTCGCGGGCGGTTTCCCGCTCCAGCCGTTCCCGGCTGTTTGCCACTTCCTGCTGCAGCCCGGCCAACTGCTGCTGCCGTGCGGCCAGCTCCCGCCGGTTCTGCCCGGCTTCTTCGGCGCGCCCCAGACGGCGGTGCAGCCCGCCGATCGCCTGCTCCAATTCTTTATCCTGCCCGGTCAGGCTGCCGATCTGCTCCCGATCGGCAGTATTCTGCCGCGCCAATGCCTCCGCCAGCACCACGGTATCGCCGTAGCCGCCCGCCGCGATGATATCCGCCGCAGCCTGCGCCAGTTCGCTGTCCTCCGCCGCCTGCACACCATCCGCCAGCCGCAGCAGCACCGCCCCGGCCTGCTGCCACTGCTGCTGCGCCGCCGCCGTCTCCTCGGCCAGCCGCTTCTGCAGTGCGCCAAAAAGCGAGGTATCAAATATCCGGCGAAAGATATCGCTGCGCTCATCGGTATCCGCCATCAGCAGCTTTTGGAAGTCTCCCTGCGCCAGCATCGCCACACGAGAGAACTGTTCTCGCCCCAGCCCCAGCAGCTCCTCCACCGCCTGAGTCACCGGCCGCGCTCCCTCCAGCACCGAGCCGTCAGGGCGCGTCAGCACCGCATTGGCACGCTCCTGCGTGGTACCCTCGCCACGGCTTTTGGGCCGCTGATACTCCGGGTTGCGGCGGATGGTGTAAAGCTCGCTGCCATAACGAAACTCCAGCTCCACAAAGGTCGCTGTGCGCGCATCGGCATATTTGCTGCGCATATCGCCGGGTCGGCGGCTATCCCCACTGGCCTCACCGAAAAGCGCAAAGCTGATCGCGTCAAAGATAGTGGTCTTGCCGGCGCCAGTATCGCCGCAGATCAGATACAGCCCGCTCTCGCCCAGCGCCGCCAGATCTATCTCCTGCTGTCCGGCATACGGCCCAAAGGCCGAGATGATCAGCTTTTCCGGTCTCACCGCGCACCACCTCCTTTTTCTTCTTTAGCATCTTTTGCATCCCCGGTTTGTTTATCGCCGTCCCATATTTCCTCCAGCAGCCCGCGCAGCAACACCTGCTGCCCCTCGCTCAGCCGCCGGTTATTCTGCCGCTCATAAAACTCCGCAAAAAGCTCCAGCGGCGAGCGCCCGGCGACCTCGGCCGCCAGTTCTTCGCGCCGCTGCTCTCTGGTGCGGCAGTTATCATAATCCAGCTTCATCAGGTTGGGGTACACCTGCCGCAGCCGCGGCAGCGCCCCCAGCACGTCCTCCTCATCCGTCAGCGTCACGTGCAAATAATCCTCGCTCGGCGGCGCGGCTATCATCTCGGCAAAGCTGCCCCGCACCTCGCGCAGATCGTGCAACGGCGATAACGGCAGCAGACTCACCTGCACCGTGCCGTCCGCCGCCATATCCACCAGCGCCGCCGATTTCTTCTGCCGTGCTTCGGAGAATGAGTATTTCAGCGGAGAACCGGCATAACGCATAGCGGGGCGGCTCACCTGCTGGGCACTGTGCAGATGCCCCAGTGCCACATAATCAAAATCGGCAAACCAGCCAACGTCAACATTATCCAGCCCGCCGACTGCCAGCTCCTCCGAATCACAAACGGCAGCGCCGGTGATGAGCTGGTGCATCAACAGCACGCTGCGGCGGCCGGGCGTCAGGTGCACCTCCTGCATTACCCGCCCCACCGCATCGTTATAATTCGCCAATTCCTCATCCGGGAAGCAGCGGCGCACCTGTGCAGGCTTCAGGAAAGGCAGCAGCCAGAAATCCACTGTGCCGAACTCGTCCTGCAGCTCTACCCGCTCCGGCATACCGGCAAAAGGCCGCGCGATGTAGATACCGCCGCCGCGCAGCAGACCGGCAGCAAAAGCCAGCCGCTCGGCGCTGTCGTGGTTGCCGGGGATGGCCAGTATGACAGCACCCGTCGCCGCCAGCTCTGTCAAAAACCAATCGCACAGCGTTACCGCCTCGGCCGCCGGCTGCGGCTTATCGTAAATATCACCGGCCAACAGCACCGCCCGGGGCTGCTCCTGCCGCACCATATCGATAATCTGCCCCAGCACGTGCCACT
>JAFQHB010000010.1 GCA_017398165.1 Bacillota bacterium | reverse complement strand
CGTGTGGCGGTGTCCTGCCACACCGTAGGCGTTGATGCTGTCATTGGCCTCGCAATACAGCAGATGCTTCTGGGTGTTGCGTCCGGCGCCGGTAATGCCCGATTTGCAATCCGCGATCACCGGGCGGCTGAGATCGGCCAGCCCCGCCCGCAGCAGCGGCCACAGCGCCAACTGCACCGACGTGGGGTAGCACCCCGGATTACCGATCAGCGAAGCACCCTTTATCTCCTCCCGCCAGATCTCCGGCAGGCCGTATACCGCCTGCGGCAGCAGATCCGGACGCGCGTGCGGTTTTTTATACCACTGCTCATACACCGCAGCATCCGGAAAGCGGAAATCCGCACCCAGATCGATCACCTTGATGCCGCGCTCCAGCAGCTCGGCTGCGGCCTCGGTCGCCACGCCTGCCGGCAGAGCCAGGAACACTACCTCGGCACCTGCGGCCGCCATTTTCTCAGCCGAGAACTCATCCAGCTCCATATTGCAAAAGCCGCCAAACCAGGGAGAAAGCTCATCCAGAGCCCTGCCCGCGTTGCTATGCCCCGCCAGAGCCACCAGCTCCGCCTCGGGGTGCTGCGCCAAAAGGCGCACGACCTCGCCGCCCGCGTATCCTGCCGCGCCGGCTACAGCAGCTTTGATCATTATATACCATCCTCCACACCGGGCAGACACCCCGGCCATTTTCTTTTATAGAGAGTATTATATACCATAGTTTTGTGAATTGCAAGCACTTATTTCATATATTTATACAAATTTTATGAATAAACTTAAATATACCGGCAGCGATATCCCCCAAAGGCTCCCCCGCACAGGGACGACCGCAGCAAGCGCCGTCTGCCGACGGGCAGGTTGCAACTCACAGCCGCAATCTGCCCGTCAGACCAACATAACAAAAGAGCACGAACCCACCGGCCGCACCCTTTCGATATTATCTGTTTCCATATTATCTTTCCTGCATTTCTATATTATCTTCCCTGAATCCCGCACCATCGGCCGGTCACGACAAATAAATGCTGTCCAGATGCTGATTAGCCGCCTTCAGACACTCCAGCAGCTTTTCCCTGTCCACCGTCTCGCGATCGCCATCCGGCACGATGACGTGATACGGCAGACCCCGCCCAAAGCTGCTGCCGAGAAAGCGTGCTATTGACTCGATCTGCTCCGGGCTGTCATTCACACCGGCCAAATACGGCGTCGCTACCTCCAGATGCACACCGGAGCCCGCCAACACCCAAAGCGAACGCAATACCACCGACATATCCATCCGCAGCACATCGCGATAATACGCCGGGTCAAAGCTATACAGGTCAAACCTGACAGCATCCAGATACGGCACCAGCTCCTGCAGCGGCCGCTTGTTGACGAACCCCGCCGTCGCCAGAATATTCTGCATATCGCACTGCTTCAGCAGCATCGCCGATTCCATCACGAATTCATACCACATCAGCGGCTCTCCATAGACAAAAGCCGCACCGATACACCCCTGCTTGACCATCATACGGCAGATACCGGCCAGATCCCCCGGCACCAGCACCCGCCCCATACCGGCCTCCAACCCCTGATCGCTGCGCCCATCGCGCGGCGGCACGAAATTACTGCCAAAAGAGCCGACCTTCAATACCGCCGCACCACCGGCGTACTCCGCCAGCGGCACAGCCTCGATACGCGCCAGCTTCAGCACGCTCAGCCAATTATGATTACCGGCCCACATCCGATCACGCTTGCGAAACCGCGAACCGCACCAGCCCCGATCGCCGTTCTGCATCCGGCAAAACCGCGGGCACAGCTCACACCCCAGCGTCCCATCGGGGAATGCCTGGGCAAAAGCCACCTCACCCTGCAGTGCCAGAGATTTTACATTACCTTGCTGCATATCCATAACCTCATCATCCATCCCGCCGTACACCCGGCAGGATACCTAATGAGTATTATTTATTCGGCAAAAACCGCGCCATCCCTCCCGCGCCGCCCTGCCAATTTACACCGCAGCAGGCTAAAATCCACTCACCGGCTGCCCGCTGTAATACCCCACGATACCGAGGAACACCGCATAAGCCACCAACTGCTGATACCGACTGTCCGCCAGCAGCGCTTCCTCCTCCGCATTAGAGAGGAAACCGGTCTCCACCACAATGGATGTCACCGCCAGATTATTCACCACGTAAATATTCTCGATGGATTTCGCCTTGCGATCGGTATTCTGCAGCACGCTCTGCATACTCTGCTGGATACTCTCAGATAACGCCCGGCCTTCCACACTTTCCGCCGCATAAAAAACCTGCCCGCCGCGATACTGCCCCTGCGGTATGCTGTTGGCCTGTATGGTGATGAAAAGCCCGGCGTCATTCTCCTCCGCTATCGCCACCCGACGGTGGATGTCTTCACGCTTGCTCTCGGCCAGTGCGATATCCTCCGTCCGCGTCTCGATGACCGAGGCCCCGACCTGCCGCAGCAGGTCAGCCACCCGCCGGCTGACAGCCAGATTGACGTCCTTCTCCTGCACGCCGCTCACCCCGATAGCACCCGGGTCAAAGCCGCCATGCCCGGCGTCTATAACGATGGTCTTGCCCAGCAGTGCCAGCGCCAGCGCCTCCTCCTCAGGCTGCTCCACCAGCGGCGCAGCGGCCAGCCCCACCGCCAATACCAGCCCCAGCACCACCAGCGTGCTGCCGATACGCCGCAGCCTGCCCAGCCGCCCCGCCAACCCCCGCGGCCGCCCGGCTTTTACCTGTTTTTGCATCTTATCCCGCATATCATATCACATCGCTTCCCCATATCTGGTGAAAAAGCATATGCGCCCTGCCGCGGTATAAGACCGCCCCGACAGCCGTTTTGCCGCCATATCACATAATGTGACATTTTCCGCCCGGTATATTTGCCCGATGCCCCGGCAATAATCCTGATACAGGCCTTTTTTCACACCGGCCTGCATTACAGGGATAATATCGGGAGGCGATCATATAATTATGAAAAGAGTCGAAATCTGCGGGGTCAACACCGCCAAGCTGCCGGTACTGGCCAATGAAGAAATGCGCCGCCTTTTTGAGCGCGCCCAAAACGGCGATCAATCCGCCAGAGAACAGCTCATCCAGGGCAACCTGCGTCTGGTACTGTCTAT
>JAFQHB010000135.1 GCA_017398165.1 Bacillota bacterium | reverse complement strand
TGGGTATCAATAAGAAACTCAATGACAGTGGGGTTCTTTCTCCGGGGCAGTATAAAGCCAATCGTGGCATCGTCACGAATAACAATCAAAAAGACCGTGTTATCCTCTGGAACAAGCACATGATTACCGAGATTCTGAAGGATATTACCTATCTGGGACATCTGGCTCAGAGAAAGGCTTCTCAATGTTTGTATGCCGGTATCTCCTTTCATCGCACAGATGAACAGGACTGGATCATCGTTGAGAATACCCATGAACCGATTATTGAACAGGAACTGTTCGACAAGGTTCAGGAAATAAACCGAGATGCAGCCGCAAAAAGCAAAGCAAACAGCGGTAAGTATGACCACCTACCAAAAGCGGTCAATATCTACGGCAAGAAGTTCACCTGTGCTGACTGTGGCTCTATTATGAAGCTCGTTCGCTCTTTTAGTACCAAGAAGGACAAGGTGTACTTCACATTCAAGTGTCCGACCTATGCAGAGCATGGTACAAGAGCCTGCAATGCAAAAAAGATGCGTAAAGCAGATTTGGATGAAGCTGTTCTTTCTACAATTAAGGCACAGCTTGACCTGTTTGTAGATATGCAAGGTAGTCTGCATCAGTTGCTGGCTATGAAAAAAGCCATGGCGAAGCAGAGCGGACAGAAAGATGAAATCAAGTCTTTGAAAAAGAAGCTCGACCACAAGAAAGGTTTGTTCGGTGGTCTCTACCGAGATCTGCGTGAAGGACTTATCTCTGATGAGGACTATGCCCAGACTCGTGAAGTCATTCTGGATGAAATCAATCGCCTGGAAAAGCAGCTGTCAGAGCTTGAGGGAACCACGACAAGATTTGAAGAACAGCTCCGTGGAGAGAAAAAGTGGGCTGAACTTGTAAAGAAGTATCATAACGCCACCGAGGTTACTGCCGAAATGGTGGACGCAATGATTGTATCAATGAAAATGAACGCAGATAGCTCTCTGAGCATTGAGTTCAACCACATGGATGAGTTCAAGGCTATCTACGACACCATCGAAATTCTCAGGAAGGAGGTTGCGTAATATGAAGAAGTGCATTGGCATCTATCTCCGTCTTTCTCTGGAAGATGTAGATAAGAGAACCAACAAAGCAAAGGACGAAAGCAACAGTATCGCTGCACAGCGTCAGCTGATCCAGCGACATATTGAGCAGAACCCTTACCTTTGCAATCTTCCGCAGATGGAGTTCTGCGATGATGGTTTCAGCGGAACCAACTTTGAGCGACCGGACTTCCAGAGGATGATAGACCTGATTCGTGCCGGTGAAATCCATATCGTGATTGTCAAAGACCTTTCTCGTTTCGGTCGTGACTATTTGGAGGTCGGTGACTACCTGGAGCATATTTTCCCGTTCCTTGGTGTCAGAATGATCTCCATCAACGACCATTACGACAGCGAAAAGTATCAAGGCAACACAGCCGGTATGGACATTGCTTTCCGTAATCTGATTTACGATTACTATAGCAAAGACCTCTCCAAGAAGGTCAAATCAGCTATGAGAACGAAACAGCGCAATGGTGGTTACATCACCTGCTGTACTTATGGCTACAAGGTTTCTCCGAAGAATAAGCATCAGATGGTTATTGACCCTGAAACTGCTCCGATTGTACGCAGGATTTTTACCGATGTTATCGGTGGGAAGTCAACCAGTCAGGTTGCCAGAGAGCTAAATGCTGAGGGCATCCCTACTCCACAGCAGTACAAAGGTGTTGCCAGAAGAAAAGACAGTCCGTCTAAAGCGTTATGGACACATAATCGAATACTGGATATGTTGAAGAACATCAAGTACACCGGCTGCATGGTAAACCACACCCGTGAGAGCATGGTAATCCGTGCGAAGTCTCAGCGTAGAGTTCCAAAGGAAGAATGGATTTACCACGAAAATGCCCATGAAGCCATTGTGACAATGGAAGAATTTGAAGCTGCACAGGCGGCTCTGCGTAAGGTCAGACCGCACACAAAGAAGAATAAGGAAAACTCATTTCCGTTCTATTGCGCTCATTGTGGTCGAAAGCTCCAGAGAACATTTGGAACAGATGTCCACTTCTACTGTGTAACCCCATATTGGGATACCGATGAAGAATTGTGTAAATCAGTTCGATGGGACAGGACAGATATTGAGGAAGTTGTTCTGGAAGCGTTAAAGGCTCAAATTGCCGTTATGACGGTCGAAGCGGTCTCCAAGACCCAGAATACCATCTCCGAAGGAAACTTGCTCAGACAGCGATTAAAAGTCCTTACAGCCGAACTGGAGGGCGGTGACAGCCAGAAGGTTCAGAGCTACCTGGACTATCGTGAAGGACGCATAACCAAAGAGGAATTTATTAACCTCCGTTCCGAGCGTGAGAAGCGCATGGAAGAACTGAAAGAACAGATTGCCGAGACTGAAGCTGAGTATGAGGATTTTCTGAAAAAAGAAAGTCAAGCAAAGCAGGAACAGGCAATCGTGGAACACACAAGTTCCATGGATGACGAAGCTCTGAAAGAACTGATGTATGATGCTGTTGAGAGAATCAATGTTACAGATAATCAGTCCATTGAGATCGTCTGGAAATTCAATGACCTATTTGCAACAGCATAACAAAAGAGCCAGTCGGCAATCGGCTGGCTCAAATCTTTGAAGTAAAATGTCGATTTTTGTCCTAAAATAACACAATGAGTCGGACAGGTGTGAAAGCTCCAAAAGCTGAGAAACCCTTATATTTCAAGGCTTTTCGGGGCTTCACAAAATTTTTTTGCACCTGATTGACACAATCAGATGATCTGGGGCGCATCGTGATACCTAAGGAGATCCGCCGCACGATGCATATCCGCGAGGGCGATCCTCTGGAGATATTTACCGCCAAAGACGGCGAGGTGATTTTCAAGAAATACTCGCCGATGGGTGAGTTTTCGGATTTTGCCGCCCATATGTGCGAGACGCTGAATAAGACCACCGGCTACGTGGCCGCAGTGGCCGATCGTGACTCGATCATCGCGGTATCCGGCGCACCGGCACGGGATGTGGTGGAAAAGCGCATCAGCGGCGAGCTGGAACAGCTGATGGAGGACAGGCAGATATATCAGTATCAGCGCGGCGGCAAGCAGGTACCCGTCACAGCCGGCGAGGATAAGTACAAGCTGGCTCTGGCGGCGCCGATCATCGCCGAGGGCGACGTGATGGGCGGGGTGATGTTCCTCAGTGATTCGGATACGCCGGAAAGCGGCGAGGTGGAGTATAAGCTGGCGCAGACGATAGCCGGGTTTCTGGGGCGGCAGCTTACGAATTAGAGCAGAGTCAGGATCCCAACAAAAAAGCACTGTCGTGCCGGTGCGTTCCGGTGGCAGACGGTGCTTTTTTGCGTATTTATGGGGTATTTACAGGGGATGCAGGGGCGGGCCGCCCAGATGAATGACTTTATCCGCCAGTGACAGTGAATGGGCATCGTGGGCGGTGCAGATGACGGGGATATGCAGGGCGCGGATGTGCTGCATAATCTGCCCGGCGCGCTGGGGGTCGATGCCGGTGAAAGGCTCGTCCAGCAGGATGAGGGTCCTGCCCCGGGCGTAGGCCAGACAGCGTGCCAGCGCCAGACGGCGGCGCATCCCGCCGGACATTTCCTGCGGCAGGGTGTGCGCCTCGGCAGCCAGATCTGCCGCGGCCAGCCACGGCAGCGCGTCTGCCCCCAGCGGCAGCACAATGCTGACCTGGGCAGCGGCATTGAGGCCGGGCAGCAGACGATCCTCCTGAAAGAGGATGGCTGTTTGGGCGGGCGGCGGGGCGGTGATGATGCCGTCTGCCGGCTGCTCCAGACCGGCCAGCAGGCGGAGCAGAGTCGTCTTGCCGCAGCCGGAGGGGCCGCAGAGTGCAGTAACACCGCTGCCGGGCAGTGTCAGCGAGAAGTCCTGCAGCACGGTGCGGTCACCGTACGCGAAGCTGACGTTTTGCAATATAATGCCGGAGGGTGTCATATCCTGTCGCCTCCTTTGCCGGTGGGGCGTCCGGCCAGCAGACGGCGTATCACTCGTTCTACCAGCAGCGAAAGCACGATGACGGTGATGGTCCAGGCGAAGAGCGCGGGTGTCTCCAGATAAATTTTGGCGTAATAGACCTCCGCACCGATGGCGGCGCGGGGCAGGCACAATACCTCGGCGGCGACGCCGGATTTCCACGCCAGGCCGATGGAGGTACATATACCGGCGGTGAAAAAAGGCCGAATCGCCGGCAGATAGACGTGCAGTGCCGTCTGGCGGCGGCTCAGCCGGTAGGCACGGGCGAATTCCAGCAGTGCCGGGTCGGTGCTGCGGATGCCGGTATCGATGCTCTCCCACATTATCGGCAGCACCATCAGCGCGGCGATAACACCGGGTACGGCGCCGGTCTGCACCCACAGCAGCACCAGTATGATGAAGCTGGCTACCGGGGTGGCGCGTATCACACGGATGGCGGGCGAGAGCAGATGATCGGCCAGCGGCCAGCGGCAGGTGGCTACGGCACACAGGCTGCCCAGCAGCACGCCGGCGGCCACACCGCAGAATATCCGCAGCAGGCTGATGGCCACGCTGTGCCAGAAATGTGCGGTGACGGCCAGTGCCGTCAGCTCCTGCGCGACGGCCAGCGGGGAGGGCACCAGCAGCTCCTGATCTATACAGGCGGCCAGCAGCCACCACAGCCCCAGCCAAAAGAGCAGCGGCAGAGCTGTGTGCAGCAGTGCTGCTGCCTTAGGGGACGAGGTAGAAATCCGCATCGGGGATGGCACCTCCGATAGCGGCAGGGTTGGCGGTGTAGAGGACATTGTAATAAGGCTCGATGGCAGGCTGGATATCGGCGCCCGTCACGCAGCAGAGATTGCACAAAGGTATGGCACGGGCGGCAACGGCGGCCTTGGGCACGATGCCGTACGTCTCGCAGAGCTGTGCGGCGTGCTCTGCGTCCTCCTGCACGGCCGCGATGGAGGCGGCGTACTCCTGCAGGAAGGTGCTGACGGCCTCAGGATTGGCGGCGGCAAAATCGCGGCGTACCACCACGCTGCCCATCGTCAGCACGCCCTCGTCAGTGACGCTGTTCCATTCCTCCGTCAGATCCAGCGCGGTGCGGACTGCGGTATTCTGCATGGTGACTGTGGTGGCGGCAGGTACCGGCAGCATACACAGGTCGATAGAGCCGGAGGCCATCTGGGTGACGAGCGCTGCGGAATCCATAAACTCGATCGTTACGTCCTCGCCGGGGGTCAGGCCATTCTCGGCGAGGATATAATTCAGCACGTATTCGGGATTGGCGCCCTGGCCGGTGGCATAGATGGTGCGTCCGGCCAGATCGCTGATATCAGTGACGGTATCGCCGTTTTCCAGAATATAGAGCACGCCGTAGGTATTGAGGGCGCACATCTGCACGCTGCCGTTGGTCTTGTTGTAGAGATTGGCAGCGACGTTGGTGGCGATGGCGGCGATATCAAACTCACCGCTGCTCAGCCCCGAGACTATCTCATCATTGGCGGCAGCGACGGTAAAGTTATAATTATTGACGGTATCACCGGCGTCATCAGCCTCCATCAGGCTGACTGCACCCACGCCGGTGGGGCCGCTCATCACGGCGATATTGATATCCGCCCCGGCAAAATCGGTATCGGTATCTGCGGCGGTGCAGCCGCCCAGAGCGGCAGCCAGCACCAGCGAGAGCAAAAGTGCGGCAGGTTTTTTCATAGTATCACGAACCTTTCTTTTGTAAATATCACAGGTATTATTTGCATTGCTGCTTTATATAGCTTGGATAGGGGGTATTGATCCCCTGCCAAATTTGATATTAGCATAGACCCTCGGGTGCTAAATGTCAATAAGGAAAAGTTAAATAAGGAAAAGTTAAAAGAATTGAAGTTATTTTGTTCTAATTTTCGTCAAAGCACTTGCATTTTTGCGGTGAGATGTTACAATGTAGACATTGGAAGATAAAGAGAAGCAATAATTGGGGGATGTGCCGCAAAATTTAAGCTGGTATCCGGGGCTCATCCGCCGGTAGTTATTGCCGGGGTTATCGCCAATGAGTATGTTTCGTATTGATTTGGGCCCTGATACTTATTAAGGAGGAATCCGGTTTTGAGCAGATTGACATTGCAGACCGAAAGCCGCGCCGATGCCGTGGTAGAGGGTATCTACAAGGATATGGAGCGCCGCCTGGCGGCCAGCCACCCGGGGTTGTGCCCGGTAGACCTGACGGCGGCTTTTTTGAAGATGTGTTATGCCCAGACCTGCGGCAAATGTGTACCCTGCCGTGTGGGGCTGGGGCAGCTCGGCAATATGATGG
>JAFQHB010000134.1 GCA_017398165.1 Bacillota bacterium | reverse complement strand
TATGGCGCAAAAAGGCCAGGCCGGCACAGCTATGGGTATTGCTACATCACAATCAGTATTCGGGACACTGATCGGTATTGCAGTACTGGCGCTATTCGCCCCTGTCATCTCCAAATTCGCCCTCAGGTTTTCATCCATTGATTATCTGCTGCTGGGTGTGATGGGTATGATGATGGCCGGGAGCCTCGGCTCCAAATCGGTATTCCGTGGCTTGCTGGTCGCTGCATTTGGCGTGCTGCTGGGCACTGTCGGTATGGATTCGATGACAGCCGTATCGCGCTTCACCTTTGATATACTTTATCTGCACACCGGCGTGGATTACGTCGTAGCAATGATCGGACTTTTCGGCGTATCCGAGGTTTTGATACAGATCACCGCCCGGGACGTCAAAATGGTCAAGCAAAAAGTCGATCGTATCATTCCCTCGCTTGCTACCTGCCGCAAGCATTTGTGTCTTACGCTGCGCTCCTCAGTCATTGGTGTGCTCGTCGGCGCACTGCCCGGTGCCGGCGGTGATGTCGCAGCTCTGCTGGCCTATGATAATGCCAAAAGAACCGTCAAAAATCCTGAGGTTCCCCTCGGCAAAGGTGCGGTCGAAGGCCTTATCGCCCCGGAGACTGCCAATAACGCGGCTATCGGCGGCGCATTCATCCCTATGCTAACCCTCGGCATCCCCGGCGATTCGGTAACGGCGGTAATGCTGGCGGCATTGATGATCCACGGCCTGAAGCCCGGCCCCAATCTGATGTCTGCCACACCTGATCTTTTCTATCTGATTATCAGCTGTCTGGTGCTGGCGGCACTCTTTCTGGTGCTATTCGGCCTCACCGGCGTCAAGCTTTTTGCCAAGATCGTCGAGATCCCCAAAGGCATCCTGATGCCGCTGATCCTGATACTTTCCACCGTAGGCTCCTTTGCCATCAAAAACAGCCTGATCGATGTTTTCTGGATGTTCGGCTTCGGCGTTCTGGGCTATTTTATGAAGCGCTATGATTACCCCGTCGCCCCCTGCGTACTGGGTATCATCCTATCCGGCCTGCTGGAAGAAAACTTCCGCCGCGGCGTTATGCTGAAAGGCTCAGTCGGCCAGATGTTCCTGAGTATTTTCTCCAGCCCGATATCCCTCGTGCTTTTTGTACTGATCGTGGTAATGTTCACTACCCAGACCAAGACCTATAAAAACTGGCGGGACCGCCGCCGTACCGGAAAAGCTGCCTGACCGCCAAACATATTGCCACACACATTATATCAAGCAACCAAAAGGTGCTGCCCGCATCATTCCATCGGCAGCACCTTTTCATATGCACCAAACAAAAGCCGGGGCGACTATATCCCGGCTTTTAATCTTGATATTTATACTGTAATCTGCTTTAGTACTACTACCATCTGTTTCTGCGGAAGCTCAACGCCATAATGATCAGACGCACCATAGTCAGGATGGCTGTGATCAAAGCAGCTACGTACGTAAACGCTGCTGCGGAAAGTACCCGCTTGGCGCCGGGCAACTCGTGAGAGTACAAAATACCCTGCGAATCCAGAATATCGAGCGCACGTGCCGAAGCATTAAACTCTACCGGCAGAGTAATCAGCTGGAACAGCACCACGAAAGTGAACAGAAACACACCAATGCGTGCAAGGCCTGTCATTCCCATGGCCAGACCCACCAGAATAAGCGGCCAGGAGAGTTTAGACCCGATATTTGCCGCCGGAACG
>JAFQHB010000133.1 GCA_017398165.1 Bacillota bacterium | reverse complement strand
CGATCATCTGCCGGCACTGGCCGCCTACATCAAGCAGCAGCGCCCCGGTGCTTTCATCATCACCTCCTTCGCCGTGCAGCCCGATGGCTTCACCCACGAAGGCCGCTCCGGCCGGGAGCTGCTGCAGACTGCCGCCAACTGCCCCGATATCGATGCCGTCGGCTTCAACTGCGTATCCGGGCCGTATCACCTGCGCCAATATCTGCAAACACTGCCGCTTAACGATATCTGTTTGTCGGTAATGCCCAATGCCAGCTATCCCACCGTCCTCAATAACCGTACGTTCTTTGGCAGCAACCCGGAATATTACGCTGCCGAGCTGGCGGGGATAATTGCCCAGGGTGCGCGCATCATCGGCGGTTGCTGCGGCACCACGCCGGAGCATATCGCAGCCGCTGCCAGGCAGCTTGCCACACCTATCGCCCATCCGCACATCCGTCCCGGCGATAACGACCGTCCCGCCCGCCCCATACCCCACCCCAATGCCTTTCGCCAAAAGGCCGAAAGCGGCCAACGCCTGGTGGCGGTGGAGCTGGAGCCGCCCAAGGATACCAACCTGCCGCTCTTTATGCAAAAGGCGCACACGCTGCAGCAGGCCGGGGTGGATATCATCACCATCCCGGATTGCCCCATCGGCCACGCCGCGATGGACAGCAGCCTGCTGGCCTGCAAGCTGAAACGGGAGACCGGCATCGACGTGCTGCCGCATATGACCTGCCGCGATCGCAATCTCAACGCCATCAAGGCGCTGCTGCTCGGCCTCAGTGTCGAGGGGGTAAATAACGTACTGATCATAACCGGGGATCCTATCCCCACCGCCGACAGATCAGAGATCAAGAGCGTTTTCAATTTCAACTCCCGTATGCTTGCCAAATATATCCGCAGCCTGAATGAGAGCGTACTGCAAACGCCCTTCTATATCTGCGGCGCGCTCAATCTCAATGCCGTCAACTTCGATATTCAGCTGAAGCTGGCGCAGGAAAAGCTGAATAACGGCGTCAATATGCTGCTGACCCAGCCCGTCCTCAGCCCACAGGCCGCCGATAATCTGCGCCGCGCCCACGCCGAACTGGACACCAAAATACTGGCCGGTATTATGCCGGTAGTCAGCCACCGCAACGCCTGCTTTATGAACAGCGAGATCGCCGGTATAACCGTCTGCCCCGAGATCATCGACCGCTACGCCAACACCACCCGCGAGGAAGCGCGCGAGCTGGCGGTCAGCATATCCTCCGATATCGCCGCCGGTATCGCCCCCATCTGTGACGGTTATTACATTATCTCACCCTTTAATCGCGTGGATATCGTCTGCGATATTCTGCAGCGTCTGCCCCGCTGATCACCCCACATTCAGCCCCCAATACAGCAAAGATCCCGGTATATCGCATCAGATACACCGGGATCTTTATATTTTATCTTAATTCAGGGGCTTCCTGCCTATTATTTGCCGGCGGCAAAATATTCCTTCACCAAACGCACCACCGTGCCGGAGAGCAACAAAATAGCGATCAGGTTGGGAATAGCCATCAGGCCGTTAAAAGTCTCGGCGATGCTCCACAGCAGCCCCAGATCCATCGTCGCACCGGGGATAGCCACCAGCGCATACAGCACCATAAAAGGCTTGATAGCCCTGGCCGAGAACAAAAACTCGGTACAGCGCGCGCCGTAAAGACCCCAGCCGATAATGGTGGAGAAAGCAAAGCAGCACATAGCCAGCGCCATCAGCACCGATACCCAGCCGCCATATACCGTGGTAAAGCCGGAGATAGTCAGCTCGGCACCGGCAGCCACACCGTAATTTACCGATGTGCCGCTGCAAAGGATAACCAGTGCCGTCAGCGTGCAGACGATGATGGTATCGGTAAAGACCTCAAAGATACCGAAAAGCCCCTGCTGTACCGGCTGCTTTACATCAGCACAGGCGTGAGCGATAGAGCCGGTACCCAGACCAGCCTCGTTGGAGAAAATACCGCGTGCCACACCTTTCTGCATACTCAAAAACCAACTGCCGACCACACCGCCGGTCACTGCCGCCGGATTAAAAGCACCGTAAATGATCGAACCAAAAACATCCGGGACAGTCCGCCAGTTGATAGCCAATACACCGATAGCCAGCACGATATACAGGATGACCATAAAAGGCACCAGCTTCTCAGTCACCCTGCCGATACGCTTCACACCGCCCAGCAGCACCATAGCGATCAGCACGGTAATGACAGCACCCATCACCAGATTGCTCACATCAGTATTGCCATCGGTAAAAAGGCCGAAATTCATCAGCGCGGTATTTACCGCCGACACAATGGTATTGGTCTGCGTGGCATTACCGGTACCAAATACCGCCAGCACACCAAAGAGCGAGAACAGCACTGCCAGCCAGCGCCACTGCCTGCCCAGACCGTTCTTGATATAATACATCGGGCCGCCCACCAGATCACCGTTGGCATTACGCTCACGGAAGTGCACCGCCAGAGTTACCTCGGCAAATTTGGTACACATACCCAGCAGCGCCGACATCCACATCCAGAAAACCGCACCCGGGCCGCCAATAGCGATAGCACCGGCCACACCGGCGATATTACCGGTACCTACAGTACCTGCCAGCGCCGTACATACCGCCTGGAAAGGCGTCAGTGCGCCTTCGGCCGCATGGCCGCGGTCAAAAATCTTGCCCACAGTATGACTGATAGCATAACCAAACTTGCGGAACTGCACAAAGCCGGTGCTGATACTCAGCCACAGGCCTACACCGATGATAGACACCATCGCCGGCAGACCCCACACAAAGCCGTTGACAGCCCCATTCACCGCAGTTATCCACTCAATAAATCCTGACAAATCCATCCTGGTTTTCCCCCGTTCCTACTACACATCGTCTTTCCGCATCGCAATATGCCGGCAGGCCGGTCGCCTGCCTTGCCGCAACATTCATTATTCTATCATAAATTTTGCATCCTGTATACATAATAACCGTAAATTACACATTTTTACGGCACTTATAACCCACTCATAACTAATTATTCCGAGAAACCACTTATAATACCGCAAATTATAATCTCAAATTCGTATTATCCTGACAATTTACCGAACCTATATAATAAAAAGCCTATACACACGACTCGTATCGCTGCTATGGGCTTATGCTTTCTTTAGAATTATCAATACTTTGCATATCAAACTTGCTCTGAGACAGCACTGAGCGTTACACGCGGGAGCAAGAATTAAATGAAGTAAAGGGTGGGATGACACAAAGAGGCAAGCGGGATACTGCAATATAAAACAAAATCCCGGCAAACCATATCAGCATACCGGGATTTGTAATATAATCATTTTTTATCCAGAAGCAATATATTAGAACACCTGGCCGCGGGCCTCGATCTCGGCCTTAGCCTTGGCGATAAATTCATCCAGCGGCAGCACAGTGCTTTCCTCATAACCGCGCTGACGCACAGCCACAGTACCGGCCTCGGCCTCCTTGGCGCCCAGCACCAGAATATAAGGCGTTTTCTGGTTGCGTGCCTCGCGGATCTTATAGCCGATCTTCTCGTTACGCAGGTCAGTCTCGACACGCATACCCTGCTCACGCAATGCGGCAGCCACATTCTCGGCGTATTCGTTCTGGGCCTCGGTAATAGTCAGCACACGCACCTGCACGGGGCTCAGCCACAGCGGGAAGGCACCGGCATAATGCTCGATCAGGATACCGATGAAACGCTCGATACTGCCGAAGCAAACGCGATGGATCATTACCGGGCGATGCTTCTGGTTGTCATCGCCGATATAGGTGATATCAAAACGCTCCGGCATTACGAAATCAAGCTGGATAGTACCGCACTGCCAGGTACGACCCAGGCTGTCGGTCAGGTGGAAGTCCAGCTTCGGACCGTAGAAAGCACCGTCGCCCTCATTGACCTGATAAGGCATATTGATGCTGTCCATAGCATCGCGCAATGCCTGAGTAGCCTGCTCCCAGATAGCATCATCACCGACCGAATTCTCCGGACGGGTGGAGAGCTCTACGTGATAGCTGAAGCCAAACTGGCTGTATACGGTATCGAT
>JAFQHB010000132.1 GCA_017398165.1 Bacillota bacterium | reverse complement strand
GAGTGAATATATGGCAAAGGCCGGTATTATCTGGAATCTGAGCAGACTCCGGCGGCTGTAGGTCTCGGCGTACATATCTCGCCCAAGGGTACTGGTGGCGGCCGGGATGGCGGTGCAGACACCAAATTGGAGCGACCATTATCGGATTGGCACATCCTGTAATGGTCGCTCTGTTTTTTTTGCTGATTATCAGGAAAAAAGGATGCAGCAGTATAAGTCAGCTTGTTCGGATACATATAGTTTAGCGGATATCAAAGATAGCTGAGGAGGATATACGTATGGATAAAGAGCAGGACTATATCGCTGGATCGCTGGAGCTGCATCTGTTTTTTGACAGAATAATGAAGGAGCATTCGTTTTTCCTGAAAGTTGGTTTTATGCCGCCCAACAGTGATTTTGTGCAGGAGGCAGAGCATTTGCTGCGCCAATTCGAAGCGGTGCTGGCCCGGGCTATTACGTTAAGTGAGCATACAGTTTGTGATAACGTGTTGGATTCGGGCGAGATTGTGACGGAATTTACCGATCAGGCAGAAGCCCAGACGCAGCGATTTACCGGTACTTTTATTAACCGTGAACTGACGGCCCGCGAATTGCAGATGCAGGGGCGTAGCTGTAATGAGGGGCTGCGGGTATCCCCGGCGTTGTCGTCGCAGGTGATGCAGCTCAATCGAGATGCTTTGGTAATGCTTGAGAGGCTGATCAATTTCAAAGAGCGGGTATTGCACAACGTTGAGGATTGCAGTATGTTTACGGTCAATTATCCGCTGCTTATCGAGCATATCTTGCGCGAAGCCCGACTGTACCGCGCACATCTGATGCGTTTGGAGGGCCTGGGGGACAGCACCGGTCAGGAACTGCAGGATAATGAGCTTTTCTGGGATCAGATTATGATGGAGCACGCGCTCTTCATCCGGGGTTTGCTCGACCCCAGCGAGGATGCTCTGATAAGCAGCGCCAATGATTTTGCCAACGATTATCGCCGTCTGCTGCAGGCATCTTTGGCGGCTAACGACAGAATGATAGACAGTGCCAATACGTTGGCATTGACGAAGCGTTTCAGAGACTTCAAACGAGCGGGGGTAGAGGGTATCGAAGCCTGTCAGATACGCTCGATAATACTGCCTTTGCTGGCGGATCACGTCCTGCGGGAGGCCAATCGTTATCTCCGCTTATTGGAGAGTTAAACAGCAGTGAGCAAATACTCTGTGATGACCGTTTGCCGGCATTACAGAGTATTTGTTTTGAGTTGCGATATCATATTGCTGCGATACTGTTAAATCGTGTTTGGCTCGGTGTAAATATTGTGATATACTTGATGATATACTATGTACAGCACAATGGAGGAGCTATGCACATCACTATACCGGAGGCAGTACGCAACATTCTGGCGCAATTAAATCAATACGGCTTTGAGGCATATGCTGTGGGCGGCAGTGTGCGTGATTCACTGATGGGATTGCTGCCTAATGACTGGGATATCACCACCAATGCCCTGCCGGATCAGGTCAAAAGCTGCTTTGCAGAACAACAGATTATTGATACCGGCCTGCAGCACGGTACGGTGACACTGATATATGATGGCAAGCCTTATGAGATAACGACCTACCGAATCGAAGGACAATATACCGACGGGCGTCATCCGGATAGCATCCGTTATGCTGCATCTTTGGCCGAGGATCTGGTACGGCGGGATTTTACGATCAATGCTATCGCAGCTGATGCCGCTGGTGAGATAGTTGATCCTCTGGCAGGGATGCGGGATCTGGATGCGCGGCTGATTCGTTGTGTCGGCCGGCCCGATGAGCGCTTTGGTGAGGATGCACTGCGGATACTGCGGGGGCTGCGCTTTGCGTCACAGCTTGCTTTTGATGTTGATAAAGGTACTGCGGAAAGTATTCACCGTAATAAAGAACTGCTGTGTAATGTATCGGCGGAGCGAATAGCCAGGGAATTGACAGCTATGCTGTGCGGCAAAAATATTTATAACGTAATGATGAATTACGGCGGGGTTTTGGCTGTCGTTATACCGGAGCTTACTGCCTGTATGAGCTTTGAGCAGAACACCCCGTATCACTGTTATGACGTATACCGCCATATTGCAGTGAGTGTAGCCCACGTGCCGCCGGAGCCGGTATTGCGCTGGACGATGCTGCTGCATGATATTGGCAAGCCGCAGTGTTATTCGGTGGATGCAGCGGGTAATGGGCATTTTTACGGCCATAATAAGGCAAGCAGCCGGATAGCGGAAAACGTTTTGGGTAGGCTGCGTCTGCCCCGGCGCATAACGGATGAT
>JAFQHB010000131.1 GCA_017398165.1 Bacillota bacterium | reverse complement strand
TCGTTGCCTGCGCGAATACCCTTTTTGACCCAGAATAGCGGCGTTGCAGCGTCGCTGACAATCAGCCCCTTGAATCCGAATTCACCGCGGATGACATTGTTCAGCAGCTCCCCGGAGCAGCCGATCCAAATTCCGTTGAAGGAGTTTGAGGTCATCAGCTGGCGTGCATCTGCCCGTTCAATGCCCATCTGGAAGGGACGCAGATAGATTTCGCGCACAGCCTGTTCGGCAGCGGCCTTATCCAGACCCGATGCCAGCGACAGGCGGCCTTTCAGCTTGCCGTTGATCTGTACAGCGATCTCGACCTCGTCTTTACGCATAAATTCTTCATTGTACTGCGGCCAGGCCACGTTATAAACGATACCCTCATGGCCGGTGCTCTGCCACAGCTCGTCGGCGATATGCGGCGCAAAGGGCGACAGCATAACGATCAGCTTCTCGACAGCGTCATTGATAACGGCGGCGTTGCAGTTTTCTTTCTCGGCGTCACGATAGGCGGTCATGGCGTTGACCATCTCCATCATAGCGCTGATCGCGGTATTAAAGTTGAAACGCTCGGCAATATCGGAGGTCACTTTCTTCAACGTTGCGTGGGTCACACGGCGCAGATCCTTATCGGCAGCGGTCAGCTCGCGCTCCTGATAACCGGCCTCGGTAATGGCGTAAACCATCTTCCAGATACGGTTCAGGAAGCGATAGCAGCCCTCGACGGCGGAATCATTCCACTCCAGATCACGCTCCGGCGGCGCCGCAAAGAGGATGAACAGACGGGCGGTATCGGCGCCGTACTTGTCGATGATCTCCTCGGGGCTGACCACGTTGCCCAGGCTCTTGCTCATCTTGGTACCGTCTTTCAGCACCATACCCTGCGTCAGCAGATTGGTAAAAGGCTCCTCTACGCTGACCAGACCCATATCATACAGTGCCTTGGTAAAGAAGCGGGAGTACATCAGGTGCAGGATAGCGTGCTCGACACCACCGATATACTGATCAACCGCCATCCAGTAATCAGTCTTATCCTTATCCCACGCTGCATCTGCATTCTTCGGGTCGCAATAGCGCAGATAATACCAGGAAGAACACATAAAGGTATCCATAGTGTCCATCTCGCGGGTGGCATGGCCGCCGCAGCACGGGCAGACAGTATCGGCAAAGGTGGGGCTGGTTTTCAGCGGAGATTCGCCAAAAGGCAGGAACTCAACGTCTGTCGGCAGCAGCACCGGCAGCTGATCCTCCGGCACCGGCTGCTGGCCGCATTTCTCACAGTACACCATTGGGATGGGTGCGCCCCAGTAACGCTGACGGCTGATCAGCCAGTCACGCAGGCGGTAATTGATGACCTTCTTGCCGAGACCTTTCTCAGTCAGCATTTCTGCGATGGCATCAATAGCCTGCGGCTTGTTCATCAGGCCGTCAAACTCGCCGGAATTGACCAGCACGCCGAGGTCAACATAGGCCTCGGTCAGCGGTGCGTCGGCCTGATCGGCACTCTCGGCAATAACTCTCTTGACAGGCAGGCCGTATTTCCCGGCAAAATCAAAGTCACGCTCATCGTGCGCCGGTACACCCATAACAGCACCGGTGCCGTAATCCATCAATACGTAATTGGTGATCCAGATCGGTACTCTGTCGCCGGTAGCCGGGTTGATGGCATAAGCACCGATAAACATACCCTCTTTCTCCAGATTGCCGGAGGTACGGTCAACATTGGAGAGCTTCTGCACCTTGCGGACAAACTCTGCCACCGGCTCGGCATATTCGGTGCCGGCGGTCAGCTTCTCTACCATCGGATGCTCGGGCGCCAGCACCATATAGGTTACGCCAAATATGGTATCGACACGGGTGGTGAATACCGGCAGATCCTCGCCGGCCTCGGTCTTGAATACCGCCTCGACACCCTCGCTGCGGCCGATCCAGTTATTCTGCATAGTTTTGACCTTTTCCGGCCAGCCGGGCAGCTTCTCCAAATCATCCAGCAGACGCTGTGCATAATCAGTGATTTTGAAGAACCACTGATCGAGATTTTTCTTTTCTACTACGGCATCGCAACGTTCGCAGTGGCCATCAACTACCTGCTCATTAGCCAAAACAGTAGCGCAGGAAGGACACCAGTTCACAGCTGCGTGCTTCTTGTACGCCAGGCCTTTCTTATAAAGCTGCAGGAACAGCCACTGGGTCCACTTGTAATAATCCGGCAGACAGGTCGCCACCTCTCTGTCCCAATCGTAGCTGATGCCCATACTCTTCAGCTGTGCGCGCATATTGTCAATATTCGAAAGAGTCCAGTCACGGGGAAATACGCCGCGCTTGATAGCAGCATTCTCGGCCGGCAGACCAAAGGAGTCCCAGCCCATCGGATGCAGCACATTATAGCCCTGCATATGCTTCATACGAGCCACCACATCACCGATCGAATAATTGCGGACGTGACCCATATGCAGATTGCCGGAAGGATAAGGGAACATCTCCAGAACATAATACTTCTCCTTATCGGGATCCTCCACTACCTTGTAAGCCTGCTCGTCCGCCCATTTCTGCTGCCATTTGGCCTCAATATCACGGAATTCATAACGTTTGTCCATCAGAAACTACCTCCAAAAGCACCGCCCGTCCACCCGGGCAAAGCGGCACTGCTTCCATTATATGATTACTAATCCTCAATATATAATTTTATCGCAACTCGGCAGAAATGGCAAGCGATTATAGCAAAAACCTGCCACAATAGCGGCAAAAAAGTCTCCCCCGGCTCAACCCCGGAGGAGACTCTTATTATCTGATTACACCTGCAGTCTCAAATATCATCAGCCCAAACGCTCGGCCAGCAGGGCTACCACCTCATCCAGCGGTACTTCCTGCTGTTCGGATGTTGCCATATCACGCATCAGCACGTTGCCGCGTGCCAGCTCATCACCGCCGACTATCAGCGTATATGCCGCCGAGAATTTATCGGCATACTTGAATTGCGCCTTCAGGCTGCGCCCCAGCATATCATACGCCGCAGCGATATTCCTGCGCCGCAGCTCAGTCACCAGACGGAACACCAGCGGCATCTCGGCCTCGCCCAGCGCCGCCACAAAGACATCGGTACCCGATTGTACCGGCAGCTCGATACCCTGCGCCGCCAGAGCATTGAAAACACGCTCCATACCCAGCGCAAAGCCCACACCGGGGGTAGGCTTGCCGCCCACCTGCTCCACCAGAGAATTATAACGCCCGCCGCCGCAAACGGCACTCTGGGCACCGATATCGCTCAGCAGTATCTCAAATGCGGTGTTGGTGTAATAATCCAGACCGCGCACCAGACGGTCGTTGATCCTATAGGGAATGCCTGCCTCATCCAGATAACGCTTGACAGCAGTAAAATGCTCGCTGCAATCATCGCACAGATGCTCCAGAGTGATGGGCGCACCCACCAGATGCTGCTGGCAGTCGGGATTTTTGCAATCCAGAATACGCAGCGGATTCTTCTCAAAACGCTCCTGACAGGTGGGGCAAAGCTCGCCAAGATGCGGCCGCAGGAAATCCTGCAATGCCTGGCGATACAGCGGACGGCAGTGCGGACAGCCCACGCTGTTCAGATTGACCTCCAGCCCCTTTAGCCCCAGACGGTTATAAAACTCCCACGCCAGAGCAATGATCTCGGCATCGGCAGCAGGCGAGGCCGCGCCGAAACACTCGATACCAAACTGATGAAACTGACGGAAACGACCGGCCTGCGGACGCTCATAGCGGAACATCGGCCCCATATAGAAAAGCTTGACCGGCTGTACCCCGGCAAACAGCTTGTTCTCCACGTAGGCCCGCACAGCCGAGGCGGTATTTTCGGGGCGCAGGGTTATACTGCGGCCGCCGGCATCCTCAAAAGTATACATTTCCTTTTGCACGATGTCGGTGGTATCGCCTACACCGCGCAGGAAAAGCGCAGTATCCTCAAAAATTGGCGTACGGATCTCCTCATAGCCAAATTCGCGGCAGATACGGCGCAGCATATCCTCGACGTATTGCCATTTGGCAGTATCGGCCGGCAAAAAATCATTGGTGCCTCTCGGTCTTTTGGTCAACATCTCGTTCCTCCTGTAAATCACAACGGGCGCTGCCGCCCGGACTATTGCAAAAAGGGATTATACAGCTTCTCGTCCCCGATAAAGGTGTGCGGCCCGTGCCCCGGGAATACCGGCATCCCATCCGGCAGCGCAAACAGCTTTTCGCGGATGCTCCGGCGCTGCTCCATCATATCGCCGCCCGGCAGATCGGTACGCCCTACCGAAAGCTGGAAGAGCGTATCACCGGAAAACACCAGCACATCATCCAGCACGATGGAGACACCGCCCCTGGTATGCCCCGGCGTATGCAGGATGCTCAGAGTATAGCTTCCCAGCTGCCATTTTTGCCCTTCCTCCAACAGCTCATTGGCCTCGGAGGGCTGATAACGGGTACGGAAGCTGCGATCATAGCCCTGCTGCAGCATCGGTGCATCAGCGGCGTGAATCATAATGGGTGCGCCGGTTTTCTCGTGCAGCTCGGCATTGGCACCGATATGATCCCAGTGGCCGTGCGTGTTAAAGATATACTTTATCGTGCAGCCGGTGCCCTCTATGACCTCCCACAGCGTATCGAAATCACCTGCCGGGTCGATCACCGCCAGTTCTTTGGCCGCACGATCCCCCACCAGATAGCAGTTGGTGCCGATCTCGCCCAGCTCCAGGCGCATCAGCAGCAAATTGGTATCCTGCAGTTTATACTCGATCATCATATCCGCCCCCTTAAACACTCAAAATTATTTATTAAAAATTCTTCTCACTGTCCAGCAGCAGCGTCACCGGCCCGTCATTGTTGATCTCCACCAGCATATCGGTGCGAAAGACGCCGCAAGCCACCGGCAGTTGTCTCTCCAATACCTCCACGAAGCTCTGATACAGAGCTTCCGCCAGCTCCGGCGGGGCAGCCTGATCAAAGCCGGGACGCCGTCCCTTGCGGCAATCCCCATACAGAGTAAACTGCGATACCACCAGCGCAGAGCCGCCGATATCCACCGCACTTTTATTCATCTTGCCGGCTTCATCTTCAAAAATCCTGAGCCCGGCTATCTTATCCGCCAGCCAGGCAGCATCAGCCGCAGTATCGCCCTTACCGACGCCCAGCAATATCATCAGCCCCCGGCCGATACTGCCGGTCACCTCGCCGGTCTCCTGCAGTGTCACCGCCGCCGATTTTACTCTCTGCACCACAGCGCGCATAGCCTATCTCCCCCGGACAACGCGGCGTACTTCCGTCACACCGCGGATCTTCTTCAGTTTGTGCATAATATATTCCAGCTGATTCAGGTTGCTGATCTCGATCTTCACCGTACCGTGGCAGATCTTATCCTTATCCACGTCAAAGGTCACGGCGTTGATGCGGGTCTTGGTCTCGGATATCGCGCCCATAATGTTAACGCCCAGCGCATCACGATCCATCGCGATGACCTCAATCTCCGCCTGAAAGACGCTGTCGCTCTCGGTATCCCACTGTACGTCGACCATACGCTCCGGCTCGTGCTCGTGGTAATAGCTGACGTTGGGGCAATCTGCCTTATGAATGGATACACCGCGCCCGCGGGTGATATAACCCACGATACTGTCGCCGGGCAGCGGCTGGCAGCAGTTGGCAATACGCACCATCAGGTCAGCCTCGCCCTTTACCCACACTCCTTTATCGTGCGTGGCGTTGCTGCCGCTGAAAGGCCGCACCTTCATCGCCGTACCCACCGCAGCAGTCGGCGATGTCTCGGGCTCGGGCATCAGCTGCTTACGCAGGCTGTTATCCTCTTTGATGCGGCTGATAATACCCATCGCGGTGATAGCACCCTCGGCCAGTGCCACATACATATCCTCTACGGATACAAAATTGGTCTTTTTGACGATCTCATTCAGCCGCTCGGCCTTAAACATCGCCGCCACATTCATATTGCTCTTGATGGCCTCTTTCTCCAGTATAGAGCGACCTTTCTGTACGGCGTATTCGTCGCGTCCTTCCTTGCGGAACCACTGACGAATTTTATTCTTGGCCTGATTGGTCTTGGCGATCTTCAGCCAGTCACGGCTGGGGCCGGTGCCGCGGGTTGTCAATACCTCTACGATATTGCCGTTCTGCAGCATGGTATCCAGCTGCACGATACGCCCGTCCACCTTGGCACCCACACACTGATGCCCCACCTGCGTATGCACACGATAAGCAAAGTCAATCGGCGTCGAACCATAGGGCAGCTCCAGCACATCGCCTGCCGGGGTAAATACGAATACCGACTGCTCGCCGAAAAGATCGCCCTTTACGTTTTCGACGAATTCCTTGGCATCGCTTACTTCCTTCTGCCAATCCAGCATCTGACGCATCCAGGCCAGCCGGTTATCCGTCTCGCGCGCCGCATTGGATGTATCCAGGCCGTTCTTGCCTTCTTTATACTTCCAGTGCGCCGCGATACCGTATTCCGCCACCCGGTGCATCTCATACGTTCTGATCTGTACCTCCACCGGGCGGCCGGCCGGGCCGATGACGGTGGTGTGCAGACTCTGATACATATTGGCCTTGGGCATCGCAATATAATCCTTAAACCGCCCGGGCATCGGCTTCCACATAGTATGTACCACGCCCAGCGCGCCATAGCAATCGTTCAGGGTATCCACCAGCACACGCACGGCGTGTATATCATA
Source organism: Bacillota bacterium (assembly GCA_017398165.1). Lineage (GTDB taxonomy): Bacteria > Bacillota > Dehalobacteriia > UBA4068 > UBA4997 > Avidehalobacter. The sequence goes on along the minus strand of JAFQHB010000131.1, from coordinate 9,158 downwards.
TATTTCGTTGAGAGCCTTCTTCTGACGTATCATTTTGCGATATATCGAATAAAAATTCTTAGGACGGCCGCTGATCTCCGATTTGATACCGGCAGCATCCAGATGCTCGTGGATAGCGTCACAGACATCCTGCAAAAACGCCTCGCGCTCATCACGGCGCATAGTTATCTGCTCCACCAGATCGGCATAGGCCTCGGGCTCCAGATAGCGCAGGCAGATATCCTCCAGCTCCCACTTGATCTTGTAAATGCCCAGACGATGTGCCAGAGGCGCAAAAATCTCCTGCGTCTCCAGCGCGATCTCTTTCTTACGCAGCTCCGAACGGTGCGTGCTGAGGGTCCGCATATTGTGCAGGCGATCGGCCAGCTTGATAATAATGATGCGGATATCCTTGCTCATCGCCAAAAACATCTTACGCAGGTTTTCTACCTGATGCTCCTGCTTGGAACGAAATTCCAGCTTGGAAAGCTTGGTCACGCCATCCAGCAGCACCACCATATCATCGCCATAGATATCGCGGATATCCTCCAGCGTCATATCGGTATCCTCCACCACGTCATGCAGCAGACCGGCCATAATAGTGGTATCATCCACGTGCAGCGATGCCAGTATGCTGGCTACCGCCAGCGGATGAATGATATACGGCTCGCCGGAATCCCGGCGCTGGTCCTTGTGCAGATCAGCCGCCATATCATAGGCCTGGCGGATTTTGGCCTCATCAAAATTGGGGTTATATTCACGTATCTGCTGCAGCAGCTCGTCGATATTCACAGCGACATTAGTTTCAGATTTCATAACTACCTCCCGCTAAAGCCAAGACAAGCAAAGGCGACCTTCCTTGCAAGAAAAAGCCGCCTTTGCATCATATGCAGAAAAGAGTTTGTTTTGCAGTGCGCTTACTTGCGGCGCATAAAAGAGGGAATCTCTACATCATCAAAAGAAGGCGCCTTAAAGGAAGGAGTCGCAGCGGACTCAGCTTCCGGCTTTCTGGGGGCACTGTTCATCCCAGCAGCCGCCAGGCCAAAAGGCGAATTGTTCTTGGGCTTGCCGTCAAAGCCGGTAGCCACCACGGTAATGCGGATGGACTCACCCAGAGATTCATCGTAGCCTGCACCCATAATGATATTGGCATCGGGATCAGCCACACTGTAGATATAATCCGAAGCTTCGTTGATATCCATCATCGAGAGGTTGGCACCACCGGTAATGTTGAACAAAATGCCCTTGGCACCATCGATGCTGCTCTCCAGCAGTTTGCTGGAAATAGCGGCATGGGCAGCCTCCACGGCTTTGTTCTCGCCCTCGGCCACACCAATACCCATCATAGTGGTACCGGCATTCTTGGTGATGGTCTTGACGTCTGCAAAGTCGACGTTGATGAAGTTGGATTTCGAGATCATCTCCGAGATACCCTGTACGCCCTGGCGCAGTATCTCATCAGCATAAGAAAATGCCTCGGCCATCGAAGTCTTTTTATCGATCATCTGCAGGATCTTATCGTTGGGAATGGTGATGATGGCATCGACCTTTTCTTTCAGGTCGGTAATACCCATCTCAGCCTGCTGGGCACGTTTTCTGCCCTCAAAGCTGAAAGGCTTGGTCACAACGCCGACAGTCAGCGCGCCCAACTCTTTGGCTACATCAGCCACCACAGGTGCAGCACCGGTGCCGGTACCGCCGCCCATACCGGCGGTGATGAATACCATATCGGCATCCTGCAGCTTGCTCTTTATTTCTTCACGGCTCTCCTCAGCAGCCTTGCGGCCTACCTCAGGATCCGCACCGGCGCCCAGACCCTTGGTCAGGCGGGTACCAAGCTGTATTTTTTCCCCGGCTTTAGAGTTCTGCAGTGCCTGATTATCGGTATTCAGTGCCAAAAACACTACGGTATCCAGCCCACATTCGATCATACGGTTGACAGCGTTACCGCCGCCGCCACCGACGCCTACTACATAAATCTTAGCATTATCATTCAGATAATCGGTCTCCCGGTTTTCCATGTCACAAAAACCCCTTTCCGTCATATCAAAAGCGCTCGCAAGCAAATCTACTTGTCCTAATTCTTCAATCTTGGTTTATTTCGGCGTTATGCAATATAAATCCTGCTATCATTCACATTTTTTTTGAGATTTTTTGTTTATACCGGCATAATTCCCACGATAGTCTGCCTTTTCCCGTATATGGGTGGGGCAAGATCAACGGCAGGCAGCGCCAACAGCGGTGCCGCACGGCAACCCCCCTGCCAAATCCCCTCTGTCACATTATAACACACCCGGATGCACACATAATGTCACAAAAGGGCAAAATCACCGCTCCGCAGCGATAATATCCCCCTACCGATAAGCCAGCACCGGCTGATCCGGCAGCGATACGTCTATATACTTCAGGCTGTCCAGCAACCCCTTATCATTCTCAGCCTGCAATATCTTCAGCCCTACCGAGAACTTATTCATAAAGTCATTCTTATCGCCCATATAAAAATCCACGCCATAGCTGGTATGCAGCGTGATCTTCTGCGGGTCACTGACATCCATCTCCGATATCAGCCCGGCCGAGGACTCGTCCATCTGATGAATAACGGCCATCGCCGCCGCCAGCTTGTCCCCCTCCAGCACAGTGCCGAGGGTCGTGCCCTCCGGCGGTGCTTCGATCCCCGAAAGCACGATGACCCGCAGCCCTTCCAGCAGTTTCTTCTTCATCAGCAGCATCCCGGCAGCATCCACGATATACAGCCCATCCGCCCCGGTGATAGCCGCAGCCGGCACCCTCTCCACCACGTTTACCTGCAGCGTAGAGGGCAGCCGGCGGGTGATATCCACCTGCTGCACCCACAGATGCGTTGCCAGCATCGTCTCCGCCCTTTCGATATTGGCAGCATAGATATGCTCGCCGATAGTCAGACCGGATAACGCCAGCAGCTCTTCATCACTTACCTGCTGGTTGCCGTTGAATTCGATACTGCGGATATTAAACACCGCCGACTGGGCAAAACCAAAGCCCAGAGCCAGCGACAGCAGCATCATCAACAGCCAGCCCAGCCAGGCAAAGCTACCGACACGCCGACGACGACGCTTTTTTTCTTTCTCAAACGAAACGACTTCTCCCATAAAAGCCTCCTGCAAAGCCCTCATAAAAGCCTGATACCGGCCTCGCTGCCGTTATGATATACGCTCTCGCCCGGCGCCCGCCGCGATACGCCTGATATCAGCCCCCAGGCTGCCCAGCTTGGCAGTCAGGTCCTCATAACCGCGATCGATAAGGTCGGCGCGCTCCACTATCGTCCTGCCCGATGCCGCCAGCCCGGCCAGCACCAGCGCCGCCCCGGCCCGCAGGTCACAAGCTGTTACCTCCGCCCCGGATAAGCCGGATGTACCCTTAATTATAGCACAATTACCGGAGACTTGTATAGATGCACCCATCTTTTTCAATTCGTCAATATAACGGAAGCGATTCTCAAACACTGTCTCGCAGACGTGTGAGCAGCCATCAGCCAGGCACAGCATTGCCGCCAACTGCGGCTGCATATCCGTCGGGAAGCCGGGATAAGGTGCGGTAGCCACATCCAGCGACTGCAGCCGCCCGCCACCGCGCACCGCGATGAAATCCGCCCCACAGGCCAGACCTGCCCCGGCCTGCCGCAGCACCGCCAGCAGCGCCCCGTTATGCTCGGGTCTGGCACCCCGCAGCACCACACTGCCGCCGCACATCGCCCCGGCCAGCAGGAAAGTCCCGGTCTCGATACGGTCAGGCATCACGGTATATTCCGCGCCGCCCAGCTTCTTCACCCCATCGATGATGATGGTATCCGTACCCGCACCGCTGATCCTGCCGCCCATAGCATTGATAAACCCCGCCAGATCAGCGATCTCCGGCTCGGCGGCGGCATTATGCAGCACCGTGCGCCCCTCAGCCAGGGCAGCCGCCATCAGCACGTTCTCGGTCGCCCCCACACTGGGGAAGGCCAGCGTGATATCCGCACCCCGCAGCTCACGGCAAAAGGCCAGATGCCCTTCCGGAGTCGGCAGGAAGCGCACCCCCATACGCTGCAGCGCCGCAAAATGCAGATCCAGCGGCCGTGCCCCGATCGAGCAGCCGCCGCTGGCCGCTACCTCGGCCTCGCCAAAGCGACCTACCAGCGACCCCAACAGCAGATTGGATGCCCTGATGCGCCCCAAAAGTTCTCGATCGGGCGTCAGCGGCTCAGCGTGTGTGGTATCCAGCCGCAGCACACCACCGCGAAAGGCCGCCTTTACACCCAGCTCCTCCAGCAGTGCCAGCATTACCCAGACGTCATCCAGCTCCGGCACGTTGTGTATCACACATTTGCCGTTAGCCAGCAGCGCCGCCGCCATTATCGGCAGGCTGGCGTTCTTCGCACCGCTGATCCTCACTTCGCCACAGAGTTTGTTGCCGCCAACGATCACCAGTTTATCCATCAGGCCGCCCTCCAGTTATATTCAGTTTGCCCGGCCCAGCAGCCGCACCTCCGTCTCCAGAATATAACCGCTCTTTTCGGCCACCACCGCCCGCACCTGCTCGATCAGGCTCAGCACGTCGGCAGCCCTGGCACCGTCGGTATTGATGATGAAATTACCGTGTTTCAGCGATACCTGGGCACCGCCCACGGCCATCCCCTTGCAGCCGGCCTGCTCGATGAGATACCCGGCATGGGAACCAGCGGGATTGCGGAAAACACTGCCCGCCGAAGGATACTCCAACGGCTGGCTTTTGGCGCGCGCCGCCAGAGTATCGCGGATCTGCGCCAGAGATGCTGCACTATCACCGGGGGCGAGCTGCAGCGTAGCCTCCAGCGCCACTGCCGACAGCCCCGCCAGTGCATCCAGACAGCCGCTGCGATAGCTGAAATTCAGCTCATCGGCGCTCAGCCTGCGTACACCGGCCTTCGCTTTTTCTGTTCCAGTATATGCAGCCACCTGTACTTCGGTCACCAGCTCACCGATGGAGCTGCCATAGGCCCCGGCGTTCATCATCAGCGCCCCGCCGATATTGCCGGGGATACCGCACGCCCATTCCAGGCCGGTCAGTCCGCGCGCCGCCGTTTCGCGGCTCAATGTCGCCAGCAGCGCACCCGCGCCGACTCGCACTCTGTTATCCGCCAGATATTCCACAGCCGAGAAAGCCTCGCCGATACGCATTACCACACCGGCGATGCCCCTATCCGATACCAGCAGGTTAGTCCCCCGCCCAATAGTCACCAGCGGCAGCCGATGCCGCGCACAAAGCTCCAGCACCGCTGCCACATCCTCGGGCGTAGCAGGCTCCAGCAGCCAATCCGCCGCACCGCCGATACGCCAGGAGGTATACCCCGCCATCGGCGCTGCGGCCAAAATTTTGCCGCCGAAACCGGCGGCAAATTCCTGCATCAATTCTTCTGTATGTTTATCGTTATAGTATTTATCGCTATAATTTCTGTCCGTCCGATCAGACATAATACTTACCCCCTGATCTTCGCCGCGTAGACCTCACCCGTATGACGTATATTGCCCGCCCCGGCGATCAGCACCAGATCACCGTCCTGCACCAACTCATCCAGCGTGTGCAGCACGTCTTCCTCTGTCTCGGCGTAATACACCGGCAGGCTGCTGCTGTGCGCGCGGATGGCATCGGCCAGCGCCAGCGAGCTGACCCCCGGTATCGGGGCCTCAAAAGCCGGGTAGATCTCGTTCAGCACTAACACATCGGCCGCATCAAAAGCCGCCGCAAACTCATCAAACAGCAGCTGTGTGCGCGAATAGCGGTGCGGCTGAAAGACCACCACCAGACGCGAGGACGGCAGATTACGCGCCCCGGCCAGCAGGGCCCTAATCTCACTGGGGTGGTGTGCATAATCATCATATACCGCAATATCACGTGCCGTATCCGCACCCAGACACTCAAAACGCCGACCCGTCCCGCGGAAAGCCGCCAGACCGGCCGCAATATCAGCAAAGCCAAAGCCCAGACTGTGCAGAGCCGCCATCGCAGCCAGAGCATTCTGCATATTATACTCGCCGGGGACCGCCAGCTCGATCTCACCCAGCAGCTCGCCGTGATGCCAGACCTCCGCCAACGAACCGGCGCCGATAAAGCGCAGGTTTTTGGCCTGATAATCCGCCTGATCGTTGTGCAGTGCAAAGGTAACATAATCGCCGGTCAGCTCCGGCAGCATCCCGGCCAGGATGGGGCAATCCAGACCCAGCACCGCCCGACCCTCCGCCGGCAGCTGGTTGATGAACTGTCGGAAAGCCGCCACCAGATTTTCCATACTGCCGTAATGATCGAGATGATCGTTCTCGATATTAGTCACCACTGCCAGCCGTGCCGGCAGCAGCAGGAAAGACCCGTCGCTCTCGTCCGCCTCGGCCACCATATACTCACCGGCGCCCCAGCAGGAATTGGTACCGATGGTCGATAAAATACCGCCCACCACAATAGTCGGCGACTGTGCCATATGCAGCAGCGCCGTGCCCAGCATACCGGTAGTCGTGGTCTTGCCATGCGCGCCCGCCACCAATATACCGCTGCGGAATGCCAGCAGCTCGGCCAGCAGCTCGGCACGGCAGATAATACGCACACCGCGGCGTTTGGCCTCGGCATATTCCGGATTTTCCTCATTGATGACCGAGGAATACACCAGCAGATCGACGTCGGCAGCCAGATTTTCTGCGGCGTGCCCCTGATAGATGGTCGCACCCAGCTCGGCCAGCCCTGCCGTTACCTTGCTCATCACCACGTCCGAGCCGGATACCTGCACACCCCAGCCGCACAGGATACGCGCCAGTGCGCTCATCCCGATGCCGCCAATACCTATAAAATGCACGTGCTTTATTTGATCAAACAAATCGTACTACCTCCTCAAACGGCAGAGTCAGCCCCTGCCTTATGAGTTTTATTGCTAAGAATCGGTTTTTATCAACCGATCAGCCGATCAGCCGCGCCGCCTCCTGTACGATCGCCGCAGCGGCATCACGCCGCCCGATCGCCGCCGAAGCAGCCGCCATCTCATCCCTTAATTTTATATCATAAAGCGGTTTTTGTAAAGCCGCCCGCAGGCTGTCGGCGCTCAATTCCGCATCCGCGATACACGTCGCCGCCCCGGCATCCACCAGTGCGCGGGCATTATGCTCCTGATGATTGCCCGCCGCGAAAGGATACGGCACCAGCACCGCACTGCGTCCCAGTGCCGTCAGCTCCGCCAAAAACGAAGCCCCGGCCCTGCCTATTACCACGTCTGCCGCCGCCAGCGCGTACTCCATATGATGCAGATACGGCAACAGCAAAAAGCCGCCCTCGGCCTGCGGTACGCCACTATCAGCCTGCGCCACCGGCAGACCGGCCTGCTGTGCCAGCGCCGCCGTTTCATCCAGCAGCTTGTCACCGCACAGGTGGATGATCTGCACACCCTCGGCCAGCAGCTCGCGCCACAGCCCGGCAAAAGCCTGATTCAGATGCCGCGCACCCTGGCTGCCGCCGGTCAGCAGCACCACCGGCGCATCAGCCGCCAGCCCCAGCAAACGACGCGATTTTGCCTTATCCGCCCGCAGTATCGCATCACGCACCGGCAGCCCGGTGATAACACTCTTGCGCTCGGCCGCCGACTTCAGCCCCGCCACCGGGAATGTCAGGCAAATGCGCGATACCCGGCTGCTCAGGATAGTGTTGGTCTTGCCCATCACCGCATTTTGCTCATGCAGCAGCGTGGGTATGCCCATTTTGGCAGCCGCCAGCATCAGCGGGCCGCAGGCATAGCCGCCGGTGCCCACCACCAGATCCGGGCGGAATTTCTTCAGCTCGCGCTTGGCCTCAGCCACACCGCGCACGTTCTGGCGCAGCACCGCCAGTGCTTTCAGCAGCCCACGCTCGGAGAATCCCGCCACGTGTATCGGCACGAAAGGATACCCGGCCTCAGCCGCCAGCCCATGCTCCATCCCCTGTGCGTTGCCTACGTACACTACCTCGCAGCCGGGATACTCCTGCCGCAGTGCCTCCGCAATAGCCAGCGCCGGGTAAATATGCCCGCCGGTGCCGCCGCCCGTTATCATCACCCGCATCAAAACATCATCCCGTTCTACAGTTTTTTCTCAAGCCCCAACGATAATCGCAAGGACTGAATATATCCGTCTATATCCGTCCCCCCAAACACCTCAGACGCCTAATCCATCCTGACGTGTTTGGAGATATTCAGCAGTACACCCACCGAAGCCAGCGAGATCACCAGCGAAGTGCCGCCATAGCTGATGAAAGGCAGCGTGATACCGGTCACCGGCATCATACCCAGAGCGATGGCAATATTCACCAGAGCCTGCACGGTGATCATCAGCGTCAGACCGGCCGCCAGCAGCCGCCCGAAAGAATCCTGCACCTTCAGCGCCACCGTAAAGCCGCGCCAGGTAAAGGCCAGGAAAAGCAGCAGCAGCGCCGCCCCGGCGATGAAACCGCCTTCTTCCACCAGGATCGCAAAAATGAAATCGGTATGCTCCTCCGGCAGATAAAACCACTTGGCGCCGGCCTCGCCCAAGCCTACATCCATCAAGCCGCCCGAGCCCATCGCCAGCAGCGACTGCACCACCTGATAGCCGCCCTCATAATAATTGGCCCACGGGTCGAGGAAGCTGGTCAGACGCTTCAGACGGTAAGGCTTGGCGATGATCATAGCCGCCACCGCGCCCACGCCCGCCAATATCAGCGAGAACAGATACCTGATCGGCACCCCGGCGATGATAAAGAGCAAAAAAGCCGTACCGCCCATCACAATACCCGTACCCAGGTCATTGATCGCCACCAGACCGCAGCTCAGGCCGGTGATCGCGATATACGGCACGAAATCCTCAACGAAACTCCTGAAATCACCTTTCTTATCAGCCAGCATCCGGCACAGCAGCACCAGCATGGAGAGCTTCATCACGTCCGAGGGCTGGAAGCGTATCGATCCCAACTGAATCCAGCGCTGCGAGCCACCGGCACTGTCACCCAGGCCGGTCGCCATCACGATCAGCATCAATGCTACACCCAGCAGGAATAGCGGGATGTAAAGCCGCCCCCACACGCGGTAATCAATCTTGACAGCCACAAACATACCGATCAGACCGACTGTGATATTAAAAAGCTGCCGTTTCAGGTAATAATACGAATCATTAAGCTCATAAGCGGCGGAATAC
>JAFQHB010000130.1 GCA_017398165.1 Bacillota bacterium | reverse complement strand
GTATCGCCGCTGGCAGATGGGCGGGCAGATGCTATCATTCGGGCCCGGGTCTGGTATCAGGGCTATGGCGAGGGTGCGCTGCAGGAGGAGGTGATCCGGCAAAGCCCGGAGAGCAACCGCCTATACCGCTTGATCCGGGCCGATGGTGCGGCGGAGCTGACGCTGTGGGGTGGCCTGATGCCGCCGCAGCCGGCCGAAGGGGCCTATATCGCTGTGGAAACGACGGAATACCGCTTGCCGCTGGGCGGGCAGAATTTCCTGCTGCCGGTGGATAAATTGACGGAGGAAACAGTACAGTATATAGATAAGACGGAAGAACAGGCCAAAGCCGCCGCGCTGCAGCAGGCACGGGATAGCCTGACGGCGCAGGCGGATGATGACGGCAAACTGCTGGATGAGACTGTGGAATATCAACTGCTGGCGGATGGTGTGTGGGCGGCCAACGTGCGCTGGGAGTGTCTGGAGGACATCGGCGAGCGCAAGCGGGAGCAGGACGGTGATACCGGTAGTGTGCCGCAGCCGCCCGGGGCCGGTATTACCGATAAAAGTACCTATGAAAGTACGGGCGTGGCAGGGTCTTGACATTTGCTGTCGCAGGGGATATTATAGTATGGCAGATATTTTGATAATTATAGTAAGATTTTTTCGGGATATTACGCGGTGCTTTGGGGTGTCGCCCCTTGCCGTCCGACCTGTTTGGTTGGGGTGCTGCCCGCATACGGCGGATGCATTGGCTCGGCGGCGAAAAATCTTACTTATACTTAAAAAATCTTATTTATGCTTAACTGAATAACGACAGTTCGTGAACCTCCTGTCTATAAACAAAACTACGGTATTTGAGATTGTTCAAGGGGTGTTCTGCGCCCCTTTTTCTTTTTCCCGGGGTAATGAGAAGAAAGGAAAGTGAGGAAATATTATGTTTGGCTTGCAGGCCGAGGCGTGTTTTGACGCGGCGCATTTTTTGGCAGGGCACAGCGGCGCCTGCCGCAATCTGCACGGGCATCGCTGGCGTATCGTGGCCGAGCTGCGCGGCGGCGAACTGGCTGCCGGGGGCAGCGGGCGTGATATGCTGGTGGATTTTGCCGGGCTGAAGCAGCAGCTAAGGGCGCTGGCGGCGGAATTTGACCACAAACTGATATACGAGGCGGGTACGCTGCGTCCGGCGACGCTGGCAGCACTGCGCGAGGAGGATTTCGCGCTGGCCGAGCTGCCTTTCCGCCCGACGGCCGAGCGGCTGGCGCAGTATTTTTATCACAGATTGCAGGCAGACGGCCTGATGGTGGCGCGGGTGACGGTATATGAGACGCCGGAAAACTGTGCCGCCTATTGGGAGGCAGAATGATGAGCGGGCCGACGCTTTACCGTGTGGCGGAGAAATTCGTCAGCATCAATGGTGAGGGGCGGCGTGCCGGGCAGCTGGCGGTTTTTATCCGGCTGGCGGGCTGCAATCTGCGCTGTTCTTATTGCGATACAGCGTGGGCGTGGGAGCATAACACACCGGCAGAGCTGATGAGCGCGGCGGAGATATTGGCGTATATCCGCGGCTGCGGTGTGGCCAACGTGACGTTGACCGGCGGCGAGCCGTTGGCGCATCCCGGTATTATGGAATTGCTGCGGCTGCTGGCGGCAGAGAGTGATATCTCGGTAGAGATCGAGACTAACGGCAGTGTGGATGTGGCTGCAGTCTGCGCTCTGGCCAACAGACCGCGGCTGACTATGGATTACAAACTGCCCGCCAGCGGTATGGAGGCGCAGATGCTGACGGCTAATTTCGCCCGCCTGGACGAGCGTGACGTGGTGAAATTTGTCTGCGGCGGCAGCGAGGATCTGCAGCGGGCGCTGGCAGTAATGCGGGAATTTGACCTGCCCGGGCGTGTGGGTGTGTATCTCAGCCCCGTCTATGGGCAGATCGACCCGGCAGAGATGGTGGAATTTATGAAGCAGCACCGGCTGAACGGCGTGAATCTGCAGCTGCAGCTCCATAAATTCATCTGGCCGCCGGAGATGCGCGGTGTGTAATATTTGTGATATTGCAGATGAAAAACAGAGCAGAGGGAGAGTGCGGGTTGAAAGCATTGGTATTGGCATCGGGCGGTGTGGATAGCTCGACCTGTCTGGCGCTGGCTGTCGAGAGGTTTGGCGCGGCCAACGTGGTGGCGTTATCGCTCTATTACGGGCAAAAGCACCGGCGGGAGCTGGCGGCGGCGCGTGCGGTGGCGGAATATTTGCAGGTGGAGCATCTGGAGCTGGATCTGACGGCGATCTTCCGCTACAGTGATTGCCCGCTGCTGGTGCAATCGGACGAGGATATCCCCAAGGGCAGCTATGCCGAACAGCAGGCCGATGCAGCGGGGCAGCCGGTGGCGACATACGTGCCTTTCCGCAACGGTGTTTTTATCGCGGCGGCGGCCAGTGTTGCTCTGGCCAGGGGCTGCGAGGTCGTTTATTACGGCGCGCACAGCGATGATGCGGCAGGCAGTGCCTACCCTGATTGCAGCGAGGCTTTCAACGCGGCGATGGCACAGGCTGTCTGGGAGGGCAGCGGCTATGGGCTGCGGCTGGAGGGGCCTTTTGTCGAGAAAAACAAAGCCGAGGTGGTAGCCGAGGGTCTGCGCCTGGGTGTGCCGTATCATCTGACGTGGAGCTGTTATGAGGGCGGCGATAAACCCTGCGGACAGTGCGGTACCTGTATTGACCGGCAGGAGGCTTTCCGCCTGAACGGGGTGGCTGATCCGCTGGTAGATGCGGAATAGATAATGCGGGACAGATGATCTAATTATAGATTTTCGGTCGGGTTTGATTGACACAGGTACATCCCCCAAAACCTACTTAATTTATATTTTGATATATAGACATTTTTTTGATGAACTTGTGTGTTGCCGATACTTTTTCAACTCCTCAATCAGCTTCGCTGCCGGGGCAGCTAACGCACTCCCTGCGGTCGCCTTGCACAGGCGAGCCTTGGGAAGT
>JAFQHB010000001.1 GCA_017398165.1 Bacillota bacterium | reverse complement strand
TGCCGGTGCGGGTGACGATCAGCGGTGAGCCTGCCGAGGGCTATATGATATCGCGTATTGTGGCCGATCCTGTCTCGGCAACGGTATTGGGGCCGCAAAACGTGCTGGATAATCTGGATTACGTCTATACATCGGCTGTGAATATCAGCGGAGCCTCCGGCAACGTCAAGGAGGAAGTATCCCTGTTGAGTGTGGATGGGGCGAGAATAGATAATTCACAGAGCTTTGGAGTGTTGGTAGTGGTGGAGAAGCAGCGTACCGTCATCCTGCGTGACGTTGCGGTATCTTTATCGAGAGCCAATTCCAACTATAATTATCAGCTGGATACTAATACCATCGACGTGACGGTGCGCGGGCCTTCCTCGGCGCTGAATGGTATGCTGAATACCGATGTGGAGGCACGCGTGGATGTCGGCAATCTCTCGCCGGGCAAGGCGACCGTGCCGGTGGAGCTGTATTCTGATCAAAACGTGGAGATAATCCAGGCAGAGCCGGCCGAGATCGGCGTCAGTGTCAGCCGTAAATAGACAAAGTAGATAAAGTCAGTAAGTAGGTGAATATTGGCCGGGCGGTGTGTGGAGCAAGTCCATATGCCGTCCGGTTTTTTTTATCTGTTTGCCGCAGCCGGGGGTGTTTGCCGCAGTGTCTGCTGCATATAAATAGGCAGTATACTGCTTATGTGGGTGATATGCCATGGAAATATATGTTGTGCAGCAGGGTGATACTGTCGATAGTATAGCAGCGGCTTTTGGTGTGGCGGTCGGCGAGCTGATCTATACCAATCAGCTTATTTACCCCTATCGTCTGGCGGTGGGGCAGGCGATGCTGATACCGGGTGTGGCGGGTCTTGAGCCATTCGGGCGGGCTGCTGCCAATAACGGCTATGCCTATACCTTTATCAATGAAGAGATATTGCAGGAGAGTCTGCGCTATTTATCAGAGCTTTCGATATTTTCTTATGGGTTCGGCTATGACGGGGCGCTGGTACCGCCGCCGCAGGATGATGGCTGGATGATCGCCGCTGCACGCCAGGCCGCCGTGCGTCCGATATTGACGCTGACGCCTTTTGGCCCGGACGGCAAATTCAATAATTACCTGATAAGCTCGGTGTTGGCTGATGCATCCGCCCGCCAGCGGCTGCTGGATGAGCTGGCGGCGACGGTGCAGGCTAAGGGGTATGACGGCATCGACGTGGATTTTGAATATATACTGGCATCGGACCGGGATGCCTTTACGCAGTTTGTGGCTGATCTGGCTGAGGTGATGCACCGGCAGGGGGCTACACTGTCGGTGGCGTTGGCTCCCAAGACCTCGGCCGATCAGCCCGGGCTGCTGTATGAGGGCATAGATTATGCGGCGCTGGGGGCAGTGGTGGATTACGTGCTGTTGATGACCTATGAATGGGGCTATACCTATAGCGCGCCGCAGCCGGTCGCCCCGCTGAACTGGATGCGGCGGGTGCTGGATTATGCCGTCACCGAGATCCCGCCGGAGAAAATATATCTGGGTATTGCCAACTATGCCTATGATTGGACTCTGCCCTACGTGCAGGGGGAAAGTATGGCCAGAAGCTTTGGTGGGGTAGAGGCGATGCGTCTGGCGGCGGATACCGGGGCGGAGATATTTTTTGATGAGACTGCGTCTTCACCGTACTTTAATTATTGGCAGGATGGTGTGCGCCACGAGGTATGGTTTGAGGATGTACGCAGCTTTGCCGGGAAGTTTGGGCTGATAAACGAATACGGACTCCGCGGCGGCGGGTGGTGGCAGATAATGCGGTTGTTCCGCGCCGGCTTCATACTGGCTGCGTATCTGTTTGATATCACAAAAACCGAATTTTAGGGGGCTGCAACAAAATTTTTACGGTTTGGCTAATAAATATACTGTATACATCAATAAAATCTTTACTTTTTTCCGCAAAAAGTGTATAATATACCTGCTCGGTCTTTTCAATCTGCCAATTATCTGTGGTCGTGTATATTGAAAATGGAGCACTGTGCATAGTATTTTTTTGAAAGAGGTGTTGGTAAATGTCTGGTTACGCACAAGAAATTTATGAGAGAGTTGTCCGGAATAATCCCGGTGAGCCGGAATTTTATCAGGCTGTAAAAGAGGTATTGGATTCTTTAACTGAGATCATTGACGCTAATGAAGATAAGTACCGCAGTGTTTCGCTGCTGGAACGTCTGATAGAGCCCGAGAGAGTGGTATCTTTCCGCGTGCCGTGGATCGATGACAACAATGTTGTACACGTAAATCGCGGTTATCGTATTCAGTTCAACAGCGCTATCGGTCCTTACAAGGGTGGTCTGCGTTTCCATCCTTCGGTAAATCAGGGCATCCTGAAATTCCTGGCTTTTGAGCAGACTTTCAAAAACTCGCTGACCGGTCAGGCTATCGGCGGCGGTAAAGGCGGCTCTGACTTTGATCCCAAGGGTAAATCCGATCGCGAGGTTATGCTGTTCTGCCAGAGCTTTATGACTGAGCTTTTCAAATATATCGGTGCTGATCGCGACGTACCGGCCGGTGATATTGGCGTAGGCGCCAGAGAGATCGGTTTCCTGTATGGCCATTACAAGCGCCTGACCAGCCTGTATGAGGGTGTGCTGACTGGTAAGGGTATTCCTTACGGCGGCTCTCTGGGGCGTACCGAGGCCACCGGCTTTGGCCTGATTTATATTCTGGAGGAGATCCTGCGTCATCGCGGCGGCAAGCTGAAAGGTAAGACCGCTGTAGTTTCCGGCTCCGGCAACGTGGCGACTTATGCAGTGGCCAAGGCACAGCAGAAGGATATGCGTGTCGTGGCGATGAGCGACTCGGACGGCTATGTATATGATCCCCAGGGCATCCAGTTGGATGTCGTAAAGGAGATCAAGGAAGTACGCCGCGGCCGTATCCGCGAGTATGCTGAGATCGTACCGACTGCAGAATACTATGAGGGCAAAGGCATCTGGACCATCCCCTGCGAGATCGCACTGCCCTGTGCTACCCAGAACGAGCTGACTCTGGAGGATATGCAGACCCTGCACGCTAACGGCTGCCGTATCGTGGCTGAGGGTGCTAATATGCCTACCACCCGTGAGGCCACCGATTACGCACTGGAGAAAGGTATCATCTTTATGCCCGGCAAGGCTGCCAATGCCGGCGGCGTGGCTACCTCGGCACTGGAGATGGCACAGAACAGTATGCGTATGAGCTGGAGCTTCACTGATGTTGACGCCAAGCTGCAGCACATTATGGCTGACATTTACGATAAGACTGCTTCGGCGGCTGAACGCTATGGCGTACCCGGCAACTTCGTACTGGGTGCTAATATTGCGGGCTTTGAGAAAGTCGCTGACGCTATGATGGCTCAGGGCATTTGCTAAGCGAACAGACATATATGATATAAAAAACAGGCCGGTACTGTATCACTGCAGTATCGGCCTGTTGCTTTATTTGTGATTGATTGCGGCTATTGTTTGCAGTTTCAAACAAAGTATGATATAATAATATATTAAAATGAGATCAGTGTGGCTATATGGTTATTGCTGCGAAAGGATAGAAAGGTAAATTATGAGGATTTCTGATAAACTGCAACGAAATAGAAAGCTGTGGGTGCTGCTGAGCAGCCTGTTGATGCTGTGTATGCTGGCGGGGTGCGGCGCCGTGGATGCTCAACCGGCTGATGACCAAACGTCTGACGGCAGGATAGATGTGATTGCAGTAAACTTTCCGGCTTTTGATTGCGCCCGGCGCATCGGCGGGGATATGATAGATCTTACTATGCTGCTCAAGCCCGGTGCCGAGGCACATTCTTTTGAGCCGACAGCGCAGAATATGGTGGCTATCAGCGAGTGCGAAGTCTTTATTTACGGCGGCGGTGAGTCTGACGTATGGGTGGACGGCCTGTTGGCTGCGGTGGAGAATCCGCAGATGACGGCGGTAAAGATGATGGATTGCACCGAGGTATTGACCGAGCAGATGAAAGAGGGTATGACCGCCGAGGATGAGCATCAGCACGAAGATCACGACGATGCGGCATATGACGAGCACGTCTGGACTGACCCGCTGAATATGATCAAGATCGCTGAGGCCGTCAGTGCTGCTTTGCAGCAGACCGACCCGGATAACGCCGCACAGTATGCTGCCAATCTGGCTGATTATACCGCCGAGCTGCAGCAGTTGGATAGTGAAATCCGGCAAATCGTGGCACAATCGGGGCATAAGACGCTGGTTTTCGGTGATCGCTTTCCCTTCCGGTATTTTGTCGAGCAGTATGGGCTGGAGTATTGGGCGGCCTTTCCGGGATGCTTCGGCCAGACTGAGCCGAGCGCAGCAACACTGGCCTTCCTTATTGATAAGGTGCGCGAGTTGGAGCTGCCGGTGGTGCTGAAGATCGAGCTGAGTAATGATAATATCGCGCAGATAATTGCTGATGAGACCGGTGCTGAGATACGCACGCTGTATGCCTGCCATAACGTATCGCTGGATGATTTTGAGGCGGGCGAGACGTATATCAGCCTGATGCAGCGGAATCTGGCTGTGTTAAAGGAGGCGCTGCTCTGATGCCACTGCTTGTGTGCCGGGATCTGGTGATGAGTTATGCCGGTAAGACGGCGCTTTCCGGGGTATCGTTTGAGGTCGCCGAGGGTGATTACTTCTGCATCGTGGGCGAGAACGGCTCCGGTAAGAGTACGCTGCTGAAAGGTCTGTTGGGATTGAAGCGCCCGGATGCGGGTGAGATAAGCTACGCCCCGGGCATCAGGCGCGAGGGTATTGGTTATCTGCCGCAGCAGACGGATGTGCAGAAGAATTTCCCGGCCAGCGTGATGGAGGTCGTACTCTCCGGCTGTTTGAATAATGGGGGCTGGCGGCCTTTTTATACCCGCCGGGATAAGGAGCGGGCGATGGAGAATCTGCGCCGTCTGGAGATCGCCGACCTGAAAAATGCCTGTTATCGCGAGCTTTCGGGCGGGCAGCAGCAGCGGGTGCTGTTGGCGCGGGCACTGTGTGCCGCCGGTAGATTACTGTTGCTGGATGAACCTCTGGTGGGGCTGGATCCGCTGGTGAGTGCCGGGCTTTATCGTCTGTTGATGAAGCTGAACCGTGAGAATGGCCTGACGATCATTATGATATCTCACGATGTGCAGAGTGTGGTAAAGCAGGCGGATAAGATATTGCATATGCACACCAAACCGTTATTCTACGGTACGGCGGAGGAATACCGGCAGAGCGAGCTGGGACGCCGCTTCCTGGGGGGTGCTGTGGATGCTTGATTTTCTGGTCGAGCTTTTCTCTTATGGCTTTATCGTGCGGGCGCTGCTGGTGGGTACGTTTGTCTCGCTTTGTTCGGCTTTATTGGGTGTGAGTCTGGTGCTGAAGCGTTATTCGATGATCGGCGATGGGCTTTCGCACGTGGGTTTTGGTGCGTTGGCGGTGGCGGCCGTGCTGGGCTGGGCGCCGCTGGCGGTGGCGATACCGGTGGTTATGCTGGCAGCTTTCCTGCTGCTGCGCCTCAGTGATGCCAGCCGTATCAAGGGGGATGCGGCAATTGGTCTGCTTTCGGCCAGTGCGCTGGCGGCAGGCGTGATGCTGATATCCGTCACCAAAGGTATGAATACCGACCTGCTGAACTATATGTTTGGCAGCATATTGGCGATGCAGAGCAGTGACGTCTGGCTGAGCACACTGCTTTCGGTGGCGGTGCTGCTGCTTTACGTAATTTTCTATAATCGGCTTTTCGCGGTGACGTTTGATGAGAATTTCGCGCGGGCCGGGGGTATTGATACCGGCTTTTATAAGGCGCTGCTGGCCTTTTTGACGGCACTGACGGTAGTATTGGGGATGCGGATGATGGGGGCGCTGCTGATATCCAGCCTGATTATCTTCCCGGCGCTGACGGCGATGCGCCTCTGCCGCACGTATCGTTCGGTAATTATTTGTGCTTCTGTGCTGGCGGTATTGTGCTTCTGGAGCGGCCTGATACTTTCTTATCTTTATGAGACACCCACCGGGGCGACGGTGGTGCTGATCAATTTGCTTTTCTTCTGCCTGTTTTCGCTGCTTTCGCTGCTGCGCCGCCGTAAACGCAGCCATTCGCTGAGTGAATAGGGCAGTGCAGTGATGATAACATTAAAAAGTGCCGCGCAGTGGTGATAGCGCGGCACTTTTGTTTTTGGGATTGTTTTAGTAGATGAAGAACTGGGACCAGTAGGGCGTACCGTTGATGACGGCATAGCCGATGCCGATCTCGGTATATTTGCCGTTCAGGATGTTTTTGCGATGGCCGTCAGAGTTCATCCAGGCATTGACGACCTCCTGCGGGGTTCTCTGGCCGTAGGCTATGTTCTCGGCTGCACCACGGTAATCAATGCCCATTTCCTGCAGTGCGGTAAAGCAGGAGGAACCGTTCGGGCGGGTATGCGAGAAGCTGGTGGCACATTCTTCGGCACGCAGCTGTGCTGCAGCGGAAACGGTGCTTTCCAGTGTCAGGGCATTTAGGCCGAGGGCGCTGCGCTCCTGATTCACCAGTGCGACTACCTGCCGGATATAGCTTTCGTTCTGGTCTACTGTCTGGTTTTGATTGCTCCCCTGGGAGTTATCGGGGGTGTTGTTGGTATTGGGCCCGGTAATAGGTGTTTCCTCAGGGGTAGTATTCTGATTCTGCTCTTCATCCTGATCGTTGGCGGCATCGTCATCGGGGGTGTCGTTGCCGGGCTGATCGTTGCCGACATTATCGTCTGTGCCGTTATCATCAGCATTGTCATTGTCGGTATTATCATCATTGGTGCCGTCGTTGTTGGCACTGTTGTCGTCAGTATCGCTATCCGTGCCGTTATTGGCATCATTGTCAGTACCGTTATTGAGATCATTGTTCAGGTCATTATTCTGATCGTCATTCAGATCATCGTTGGCGGTATCGTCATTTGGTGCGTTCTGGCTGCAGTCGTTGTTGCAGTTGTTATTGCAATCCTGCATAATCTGCTCCAGTATTTGCTGCCAGATATCGTTGCTGTCGATCAGGCAGTTGTTGCTGCCGCAATCAGGCAGGACCACCGGGGATTGCCCGCAGACGTTGGTGATAACGAATTGTTTGGTTTGGCAATCATAAGTGATGTCGGGGTTGGCTTTGCAGGGCTGGCAGGCAGCGAATGCACTGCTGCTGATACCACACAACGCCAGGATAGTAAAAGTAAGACTAAGTAGTTTTTTCATGGGAATCACTCCTTTTTTTTCTTGAATTATACGATTTTGGGAGTGGGGAATCAATGTAAATTGTTGCTAAATATGGCATATAGTGGAACATTCCAGGGGTTTTGGGGATATTTGCCAGTAATTTGCCGACTGCGGCAGGTATGTTATAAATCCGTGGCCGGGTGCATAAGCATAATTATCTTATGCGGAGCGGGTGAATACTATGGTGAGTAATCGTGAAAATATAATATTGGCCGGTATGCTGGGTGTTGGCAAGACTGCTGTGGGGCGTATGCTGGCAGAGCGGCTGGATTTTGGTTTTGTGGATATTGAGGCAGAGATGGAGCAGGTGACCGGTATGAAGCTGGCGGATATTTATAAGAAGCACGGCAGGGTGCGCTTTTATGCGGAGGAAAACCTGCTGTTGGCGAAGCTGTGCGCTGATGACGGCAAAGTGATCGCCGTCGGTGGGGCGCTGCCGCCGCAGTCGGCCCAGATCGCGCGTTGGCAGGAGCTGGGATCGGTGGTATGGCTACAGGCTGATGCCGATACCATATTGCGGCGGGTACGGCGCAAGCGTAACGTATGCTTTTTGCTGCGGCAGCCAGGATTGGCCGCGGTGGAGACGATGATAGCGGAGCGCGCGCCGCTGTATGAGGCGGCGGCGGCTTATGCTGTGGATCTGGATAGCTGCCCGCTGGAGCAGGCAGTGGATATGATAATGGATTTTTATACTATGGGCACGGTATGCAGCCGGGTATGAGCGGCAGCAGGGGTAATTATTTATTCTGAATTGCTCACAACCTCTTGACAATCTAAGAGATAATTTATACAATATATATGTAGTTATAAAAATTTCATATTAAATTTTTATGGCTTTTGGAATAGATTTTTACATTTTAAGTTAAGGCTTGTAAGCAATAATAAGCTGTTTTGATACGAAATCAAGTCGGGCTGCGCCCGGATATATTGATAAAAATTCAAAGGTTTATGTAAAGATTCAACAATGGACTAAGTGGACTGCAGTGTTGGTACGGGCGCATAGTCGGCGCTTTGCTTTGCATTGTGGAGCCGGTCTTTGTGTTGCCGTCTTTTGGCCAAAACAAAATGTAGATTTATTCTGAGGGCCCGGAGGATTCCGGGCTTATTTTTATACTTGTAAGTCAATAAAAAATCTATCAAAGAAGGAGGGGAAGAATTGCCTATGTTTACGGAAGCAAGTTGGTTGGCTAATTTGCTTTTTCTGGTTGTTGGTATTGTGCTGGGTTATTTTGTAGGTACATATCTGTACCGCAAGATCACCGAGGCCAAGCTGGGTGCGGCCAAGGAAAGCGCAGCCAAGATACTGGAAGATGCCGAAGCTGTAGCTGAATCCAGAAAAAAGGAAGCTCTGCTGGAAGCCAAGGATGAGATCTTTAAGCTGCGTAACGAAACTGAAAAAGAGTTGAAAGTCCGCCGCAACGAAGTGACCCAGATGGAACAGCGTGTGCTGCAGAAGGAAGACGCACTGGATAAGAAAGCCGAAGGTCTGGAGCGCAAGGAGATTTCTCTGCAGGAAAAAGACGGCGAACTGGATAAAATGCGTAAAAACATCCAGCTGATACAGCAGGATCAGTTGGCAGAGTTGGAGCGTATCTCCGGCTTTACCAGTGAGCAGGCCAAGGAGAAGCTGCTCAACGACCTGAATAAGGAAGTTGAAGTCGATATGGCTGCTATGATCCGTGAGATGGAAGCCGAGGCCAGGGACGAGGGTGAAAGCCGTGCCCGTGCCATCATTACCGAGGCTATCCAGCGGGTAGCGGCCGA
>JAFQHB010000129.1 GCA_017398165.1 Bacillota bacterium | reverse complement strand
ACCATTTTCCCAAAATGCTTCAAAGGTGTTTGCAGCACCGCCGTGTTTCACGATTTTTCCACCAACAACTTTGTCAATATCAACACCAGTAATTTCTATGACCTTACTTGTTGGCATTATCCCTATAAACTCGCCTTTGTGCGTTCCCCTCATAACAAATTCCGAAATAACGGTATCACCATCCTCAAATTGACGGATAATTTTCATTGTGTAATCGGGATACGTTTTTTTGACAGCCATAAGGTGTTGTCGCATTCCGTCTATACCGATAAAAACCTCGTTTCTGCCTACCTTTTGCACGCAGTTTTCTGCTATGTATTGCGGAAGCTCGTCAAGCAAATTTTCCGAAACAACTATCTCATAAAAGTATTTTATAATGTCTTTATTATTCATAATTCACCTCAATAAATGCTTATCTGTTACTTTTTGTGTGTCAATAAAATTATAGCACAAAGATATGAACAATTCTATCGCCTTCCATATAATGTGAGGGGAGCGACAGCACTTTAGTCTGTCGCTCCCTTGATTGCCACAAAAGCAGGACGGGCGGCGGCTATCATAGGGTGGCGCAGTATGCGCCGTTCATTTTACCATTGACGGCTGCCGCCTGTTCTGCTATCTGCCCTCGGCTGTACGGAATAGCGGCGGGATGCTGCCCTGTCCTGTTTTATTATTGCTTTTTTATTGACTATGAGCTTTACATCAGGGGCGTCAGCAGGCGCATAATGCTGCGCAGCAGACGCATCGGCAGCGAGAGTGTACGGTGGATATCTTCGGCCGGTATGCAGTGTTTTTCCGTCTCTATAAAGTCCTGCTTGATATCGGCGATGGCGGAGGTGCCGTACATCAGTGCGCCGCATTCGAAATGGTGATAAAAGCTGCGGTAATCGCAGTTGATAGTGCCGACGAAAGCAACCTTGTCATCGGCAACAATGCTTTTGGTATGATTGAATCCGGGCTGGAATTCCATTATTTTGACGCCGGCCTTAAGCATTGGGTCGTAATAGGCACGGGTCATCATATGGACGTACCATTTATCCGGGATATGCGGTGTGCAGATACGCACATCAACGCCGCGTTTGGCTGCCAGTGCCAGTGCCATCATCAGCTCGTTATCCACAATGAAATACGGTGTATTGATATAGATATAATCGTTGGCGCAGTTTATCATATTGATAAAGGCGGATTCTCCGATGTGTTCCGCATCGAAGGGATGATCGTGGAAAGGCTGGATAAAGCCGTTGGTGATCGGGGGCGGTGTGGGCTGCGGCTGATAATAATCGGTGTAGCGCAGCTGGGCGCGGGGATTGAACAGATTCCAGTTTTGCAGGAAGATAACTGTCAGACCGTAGACAGCCTCGCCGCTGAGGAGCAGGGCGGAGTCCTTCCAATAGCCGAAGCGGAGATGTTGATTGATGTATTCATCGGCCAGATTAATGCCGCCGATAACGGCTTTTTGGCCATCGATAATGATGATTTTGCGGTGGTCGCGATTATTGAGGCCGACATCCAGATGCGCCTTGATAGGGTTGAAAACGGTACATTTGATGCCGAGCGAGGTCAGCTTCTGGTGGTAATTGGGCGGCAGAGTATTGATGCAGCCTACGTCATCATACATTACACGCACATCGACGCCGGCGGCTGCTTTCTCCGTCAGGATATCGAGGATGGAATTCCAGAAAATGCCCTCCCGGACGATGAAAGACTCGATGAAGATATATTTCTCGGCCCGGCGCAGCTCATCCAGCAGACGGGGAAAGAGTGATTCACCGCTGGTGAAGTATTCTGTCTGTCCGGCGGCGAAAGGTGGCATACCGGTGGTACGCAGCAGATATTTGCACTGGGATGCTATGGCGGGATCGTGCTTTTCCAGCTCATTCAGCAGTGCGCTGTGATCAGACATCTTATTGGCGGCGTCTGTCGAGATATCCTGTACCTGCTGCCGCAGATGCTGGGAGGCATGGCGCGAGCCGAACATCACATAGAGCGCCGTGCCGACGATGGGCAGCAGCATAATGACGAATATCCACACCAGCTTGGT
>JAFQHB010000128.1 GCA_017398165.1 Bacillota bacterium | reverse complement strand
TAAATAGCGGGCTTCTGCAAGTGGTTGCCGCAAAATATTTTCCTGATGGGTTCGGGGATGAGTTTTTTGCGGCAGCTGGGAGGGAATCCGGCCGGAACGTAGAAAAATAAATAAGTTAATCTACTATAATTAGTTTTTCAGGGTGTGTATGCGAATACTGGGTATAGACCCCGGGACGGGCATTACCGGCTGGGGTGTTATAGAGAAGAATTATAACCAACTGACAGTCATTGATTATGGCTGTATCCGCACCGAAGCGAATTCATTGAATCAAAAGCGGCTGTGCGATATATATGACGGTATATCGCTGCTGCTGCGCGAATATCAGCCGGATGAGATGGCGATAGAGGAGCTTTTTTATAACCGCAACACCACTACCGTCATCAGCGTCGGGCAAGCCAGAGGTGTGCTGATACTGGCGGCGGCTCAGCAGGGGATACCGGTGTATGAGTACACGCCGCTGCAGATCAAACAGGCGGTGACGGGCTACGGCCGGGCGGAGAAAAAACAGGTACAGTATATGGTGACTAATCTGCTGAAGCTGCAGGCTGTGCCGCGCCCGGATGATGCGGCGGATGCGCTGGCGGTGGCGGTGTGCCATAGCAACTGGCAGCAGGCTAATCTCTGGCAGAAAGATACCACAGGTAATCTGGTATGAGCGCGAGGAGTGAGCGTATATGATAGCCTACATCAAAGGCGAAGTATTGGAATTGAATGAGGACAGTATGGTGGTGCTGGCCGGCGGTATCGGCTATCGGGTATTCGTGCCGCTGGCGCGGATGTCGCCGCTGCCGCGTATTGGTGAGGAAGTATCGCTGTATATACATATGCAGGTCAAGGATGACGGTATTGCTCTTTTTGGCTTTGCGGATAAGAAAGAACAGTCGCTCTTTAATATGCTGCTGGGGGTCAGTGGTATCGGTGCCAAGACGGCGCTGGCGGTGCTGAATAACTGCAGCTATGCTGAGTTGATCGGCGCTATACAGATGGGCAACGTGCAGACTCTGAACCGTATTCCCGGTATCGGCAAGAAATCGGCTGAGCGCATCCTGCTGGAGCTGAAGGACAAGGTGGCCAAGCTGGAGCCGGAGTATATCGCCCCGGCAGCGCCTGTCGTCAGTGATATGACGGCCAACGTGCGGCGTACAGCGGTGCTGGCGCTGGCACAGCTCGGCTATCCGGCGGGCGAGGCGCAGAAATACGTAGACGGTGTGGTTGGGGAGCTCTCGCCTGATGCAGCTCTTGAGGATATTATCACTGCGGCGCTGAAGCTGGCGGCAGCTGGAGGTATGTGAAATGGAAACTGAGATCGGCAAGAACGTGTTTTCTAACCGGCAGCAGCAGCGCGGGCAGTTGGAGGAGCGTATGATGGCGCCTGCCGCCCGCCCGGAGGAAGCCGTGCAGGAGCAGACCTTTCGCCCGCAGAGGCTGGATGATTATATCGGTCAGCAGCGTGTGAAGGAGAATATGAATATCTTCATCACTGCGGCACGGGCGCGCGGGGAGGCTCTGGATCATATTTTGCTGTATGGGCCGCCCGGCCTGGGCAAGACGACACTGGCCAATATCATCGCCGGGGAGCTGGGCGTGAATATCAAGGTGACTTCCGGCCCGGCTATCGAGCACGCCGGGGATCTGGCGTCGATACTGACCAGTCTGGCGCCTAATGACGTACTTTTTATTGATGAAATACATCGGCTGAATCGCGCGGTGGAGGAAGTACTCTACCCGGCGATGGAGGATTTCCATATCGATATTATGATGGGCAAGGGGCCGGGCGCACAGACTATCCATTTGCCGCTGGCACCTTTCACACTGGTGGGGGCGACGACGCGCGTGGGTATGCTGACGGCTCCGCTGCGGGATCGCTTCGGCGTTATCAGCCGTTTGGAATATTACAATAACGAGGAATTGTATCGTATTCTGGTACGCAGTGCAGCGCTGCTGGGTGTGCCTATCACCGAGGACGGCGCTATGGAGATCGCCGGGCGCTCGCGTGGGACGCCGCGTATCGCCAACCGTCTGCTACGGCGGATGCGGGATTTTGCTCTGGTGAAAGGTAACGGCGTTATCGACCGGGAGCTGGCACAATATGGGCTGGAGCTGCTGGAGATCGACTCCAAAGGTCTGGACAAGACCGACCAAAAGGTGCTGCGTGCCATTATCGAGACTTTTGGCGGCGGGCCGGTGGGTCTGGATACCATTGCCGCCAGCATCAGCGAATCAGTGGATACCGTTTTTGATGTCTGCGAGCCGTATCTGCTGCAGCTTGGCTTTTTGAACCGTACGCCGCGGGGGCGGACGGCAACTGCCGATGCCTACCGCTATCTGGGGTATGAGCCGCCGGCGGGCAAATCTTTTGCCGGGACACTTTTTGAGAATAAAGACTGACGGAGGACTGTGAGATGAAGCTATTGCTGCATTGTTGCTGCGGCCCGTGCAGTGTGATGCCGACGGCTCTGCTGCGCGAGGCAGGGCACGAGCTGGCGGCGTATTTCTATAATCCCAATATCCATCCGTATCGCGAGTATAAGAAACGGCGCAACGCCTTTCGTGAGTTTATGGAGGCCGAGCGGATATCCTTTGCCATCGATGATCTGTATGATATGGAGGACTTCCTGCGCCGGGTGGCGGAGCAGCCGTCGGCACGCTGCGCTGCCTGCTATGAGATGCGTCTGCGGCGGGCGGCGGAGTTTGCGGTGTGCGAGGGCTTTGAGGGCTTCAGCACTACGCTGCTGGTGAGCCCCTATCAGAAGCATGAGCTGATACGGGTGACGGGAGAAAAGCTGGCGGCGGAATACGGTATTGAGTTTGTCTATCAGGACTTTCGGCCGTGGTTTCGGCAGGGGCAGGATATCGCGCGGGAGCGCGGGCTGTATATGCAGGGCTATTGCGGCTGTATTTACAGCGAGAAAGACAGATACTTTAAGCCCAAAGAGCAGCCGCTGATACTGGATAACCGCTGGCAGAAACGGAAAAATCTGGAGATGCAGGCGGCCGCCAGGGCCGATAAATAGCGTTGCGCGGCTGATATTGCCGGGCAGTTGCTTTTGATAGTGGATTGTGCAGGTATTGCGGTAAAAAATCTGTGATCTGTGAGTGAATTTATGGTATTGCGAAGAATATGGCAAAATGCGGGCAGGTCGGCGGCGGTGCTGCTGCTGGCGGCACTCATTGGCCTGTGGCTGCCGGATGCGGCCGGGGCAACCGTGGTGCGTGTGTGCCTGCAGAGCGGAATATCATCGGCGGAATTTACGGTGATGGAGGGCGAATATGAGGTACGCGGCGGCTCGCTGACGGCATCGACTATCTGCACTGCCCGTGAGGATGATGTTGTGCGTGTGGTGTTGAGCGGTTCCCGTGCCGTCATCTATCTGAATGATGAGAAAATGGGCTCGGCCTCGAATGACGTGTCGCTGCTGGCACTTGGCGAGGATGACAACATAATCAAATATGGCAAGAATAAGTATCGTGACGGTATGGCGGTGCTGCAGAATGGTTATGTGCTGAATATACTTGATATGGAGCATTACCTGTATGGTGTGGTCGGCCGGGAGATAGGCTATCAGGCGCCGGAGGAAGCACTGCGGGCGCAGGCTATCGTGGCGCGCTCTTATGCCGCTTTTTCGATGGGCGGCAAGTATTATGACGTATCGGCATCGACGGCCAGCCAGGTATACGGCGGCTATACTGCCGAGACGGATATCGGCGGCGGGCGCATTGTGGATGCGGTGGATGATACTGCCGATCTGGTGATGTATTATGACGGTGATCTGGTGGAGGCGGTGTTTTGCAGCAGCGCCGGTGGCCACACCGAGGATAATGAGAACGTCTGGGGCGGTGTGGCGATGCCGTATCTGCGCGGTGTGCCATCACCCTATGATGAGGATTATCACAGTATGAATTGGCAGGTAAGCCTTTCTGCGGCTGATCTGGCAGAGCTGGCGACGACCTATATGAAGCGGGTCGGGCAGAGCGGCAGTTTCGGTAAGTTTGTGCGGCTGGATCTTTCTTATGATGCTGCAGGCGGCGGTGATACGGTATCCGGACGGGTGACCGAGGCCGCTATCATCGGTACCGGTGCTACAGTGAGGGCGCAGTACGATGCGATACGGACACTGTTGGGTGTGAAGAGTACGCTTTTTGAGATAACTGACGGCAGCGGTACGGCGGCTTATGATGAGGTGTACGTGCTGAATGCCGCGGGTAATCTGGTAGAGCGGCCGTGGAGCGAGCTTTATGCCATCGGTAGTGACGGCGTGAAGCAGGCGCTGGGAGAAATGGCGCAGACCTATATGCGGAGCGCGGCCGGGCTGTATCCGCTCTCCGGCGGTGGACAGGCGGACGGTGTGACCATCACCGGCAGCGGCTGGGGACACGGTGTAGGTATGAGCCAGAACGGTGCTATCGGTATGGCGGAGGACGGCTATGATGCCGAGGATATTCTGCGCCATTATTACGGCGGCGATAACAGGAAGCTGCTGACTATCGCAGAGCTGGATTAGAATATCTTTGCCTGTTATAGCAGGATGCACTATAGATTTGATTTTAGGAATAGTTTGGGGTATGAGTGCTTATGAAATTGCAGGATTTTGTTTATGATCTGCCGGAGAGGCTGATCGCCCAGACGCCGGTAGAGCCGCGTGACGCATCTCGCCTGCTGGTGCTGGACAGGCAGGATGGCTCGGTGACGCACAGGCATTTTTATGATGTGGTGGATTATCTGCAGCCGGGCGATGTATTGGTCGTCAACCGGACGAAGGTGCTGCCGGCGCGGCTGTGGGCGCATCGCAGCAGCGGCGCGCTGATCGAGGTATTGCTGGTGCAGCAGGTGGATATGCAGCACTGGAAGGCACTGGTGAAGCCCGGACGCAAGGCGCGCCCCGGCGAAAAGCTGACCTTTGTGGGCGGCGAGCTGGAGGCCGAGGTGCTGGAGGTCGTAGAGGAAGGTATGCGTCTGCTGCGCTTCGACTTTGAGGGTAACTTTATGGAGATATTGGACCGTATCGGTGCGATGCCGCTGCCGCCCTATATCCACGAGAAGCTGGAGGACGCCAGCCGTTACCAGTGTGTGTATGCCAAAGACCCCGGCTCGGCTGCTGCGCCTACTGCGGGTCTGCATTTCACCGATGCCCTGCTGGAGCGCATCCGTGCCAAGGGAGTGACGGTGGCCGAGGTGCTGCTGAACGTCGGTCTGGGGACTTTCCGCCCGGTAAAGGTGGAGAATATCGAGGAACACCAGATGCATTCCGAGTATTACAGCGTCAGCGAGGAAACGGCGGAGATCATCAATAAATGCCGCCGCGAGGGCGGGCGTATCGTGAGTGTGGGTACTACCAGCACCCGTACGCTGGAGACAGTCAGCACCGAGGATGGCATCGTACACGCCGGCAGTGGCTGGACGCAGAAATTCATCTATCCCGGGTATCATTATAAGGCGGTGGATGCATTGATAACTAATTTCCACCTGTCCGGCAGCACGCTGATGATGCTGGTATCGGCTTTTGCGACGCGCGAGATGGTGATGGAGGCTTATCACACGGCGGTGGCGGAGGAATATCGCTTCTTCAGCTTTGGCGATGCGATGCTGATAATCTGAGATAATTATAATCTGAGATGATCGCTATTACCTGAATATGGGGGTACGTTTATGGAGGTCATTATTTGCCTGGATGATAAGGGCGGGATGCTTTTTAATGGGCGGCGGCAGAGCCGTGACAGGGCACTGGTGGAGGACGTGCTGCAGCACTGTGCCGGGCGGCGCCTGCTGATCGGTCGCTTTTCGGCGGCGCTCTTTCCCGATGATGCGGCGGATATCGTGCCGGATGAAGAACTGCTGACGCTGGCCGGGGATACTGATGTCTGCTTTGTGGAGGCGGCGGATCCGGCTGCTGCTGCCGGGCGGATCGAGCGGCTGACCGTATACCGCTGGAATCGCGTTTACCCGGCAGACAGCTACTGTGATATCGACCTGACCGGCTGGCGGCTGGCGGAGACTGCTGATTTCGTCGGGACTTCACATGATAAGATAACCAGAGAGGTGTATGAGCGATGAGAAACAGCATATACACTGCCGGACGCCAAGCGGCCTGGCTGCTGGTGCTTTTGCTGCTGCTCTGTGTTCTGGCGGGATGCAGCGGCGGCGTGGCGGATACCGCCCGGACGGTGACTCTGGCAGATATACCGGAGTTTGACGGCACGCCGTATATCGCTATTAACGATAACCTGCCGTTTTTTACGGCAGAAGAAATCACCGACGAGGCTTTTGAGGAATACAGCGAGCTGGATATGCTGGGGCGCTGCGGTGTCGTGTGGGCGTGCATCGGGCAGGAGCTGATGCCCACGGAGGAACGCGGCAATATCGGCCACATCAAGCCGACCGGCTGGCACAGTGTAAAATATGACTTCGTGGATGGCAAGAGCCTGTATAATCGCTGCCACCTGATCGGCTTTCAGCTGAGTGGTGAGAATGACAACGAATGTAATCTTATCACCGGTACGCGGTTTATGAACGTAGACGGGATGCTGCCTTTTGAAAATATGGTGGCGGATTACGTAAAGGAAACCGATAATCACGTGATGTATCGCGTGACCCCGATATTTGCCGGCAGCGAGCCGGTGGCGCGGGGTGTGCTGATGGAGGGCTGGTCGGTAGAGGATGAGGGCGACGGTGTCTGCTTCTGCGTGTATGCCTATAACGAGCAGCCGGGTGTAGTGATCGATTATGCTACCGGTGAGAGTTGGGCGGATACCGGTGATAATGATGACGCTGAAGCGGCAGCTTCTTATGTGCTGAATACCGGCTCCGGGAAATTTCATACCGTTGATTGTCCGTCGGTAGGTACTATCAGCGCTGGCAACCGTGAGGATTGGCAGGGCAGCCGCAGTGATCTGATCGCGATGGGGTATAAGCCGTGCGGCAGCTGCCATCCGTAATATGACACTATCCTGAATAATACACAGCAAAAAATATAGAATATAATTCGCAAAAGAGGTACAAAATGGCTTTAAGTTATGATCTGATCAAGCAGGACGGCGATGCCAGAGCCGGTATCGTACATACTGCACACGGTGATATCCAGACGCCGATATTTATGCCGGTGGGTACGCAGGCCAGCGTCAAGGCGATGGCTCCTTATGAACTGGAGGATATGGGCGCGCAGATAATCCTCGGCAATACGTATCATCTCTATCTGCGTCCGGGGCATGATCTGGTGGCGGAGGCCGGTGGGCTGCACGGCTTTATGAACTGGCAGCACCCGATACTGACGGACAGCGGTGGTTTCCAGGTATTCAGTCTGGCCCGGCTGCGCGATATCAGCGAGGACGGGGTGGTATTCCGCTCGCATATTGATGGCTCCAAACATTTCTTCACCCCGGAAAAGGTGATGGAGATCGAGCAGGCACTGGGTGCGGATATCGCGATGGTGTTTGACGTATGCTCGGAGTATCCCGCGCCAAAGGAGCAGATAATTGCGGCGCTGGAGAAAACCACACGCTGGGCCAGACGCTGCAAGGCGGCGCATCATCGTGAGGATCAGGCACTTTTCGGCATTATTCAGGGTGGTCTTTTCACTGATCTGCGCCGCCGCAGTGCCGAAGAACTGCTGGAGCTGGATTTTCCCGGCTATGGTATCGGCGGCCTGAGTGTGGGCGAGCCGAAACCCCTGATGTATGAATGTCTGGATCATCTGATGCCGGTAATGCCGAAAGACAAGCCGCGCTATCTGATGGGTGTGGGCAGCCCGGACTGTCTGGTGGAGGGCGTAGCGCGCGGTGTCGATATGTTTGATTGCGTGCTGCCGACACGTATCGCCCGCAACGGTACGGTATTTACCCGTCACGGCAAGCTGGTGGTGCGTAATGCAGAATATGCCAGAGACTTCCGCCCGATGGAGGAAGGCTGTGACTGCTATGCCTGCCGCAACTTCAGCCGGGCGTATATCCGCCATCTCATCAAGGCCAACGAGATACTGGGGATGCGTCTGACGACTATCCACAATCTGCACTTCCTGTTGAAGCTGATGCGTGAGATGCGTGAGCACATTATAAACGGTACTTTCCAGAAGTTTTACAAAGAATTTTTTGAAAACTGGAAGGATTGAGCAGGAATTTCTATAAATCAGACGAATTATTCTAAGGTTAATCGCTGTTAATAAAAAATCGTATATCGAAAAGGATGGTGTTTGTGGAATGGAAATCCTGTACTCTGTCGGCTATCTGGTGATGATGGTGGCTATCTTTTATTTCCTGCTGATCAAACCGCAGCAGAAAATGCAGAAGAAGCGCACCGATATGATCAACAGCCTGAGGGTGGATGATAAAGTCGTGACTGTCGGCGGCATTATCGGTATCGTTACCGAGATCAACGATGACAGCGTATGGCTGGAAGTATCGGACGGCGTTGATATCGAAGTCAAAAAATCCGGTATTGCTGCGCTGGCTAATGACAATAATGCTGACAAATAAGCATATTTACGGCTCTGCCGGGCTGGGGCTTGATGGCCGCGCTCCCGGCAGAGTTGCTTTGCTTTGTTTGCCGGGCTGACAGTATAATTGGTATTTTGATCGGTATGCCGGCAGGTATATTGGCCGGTAAGCTTAAGGAGGTAAGGTTTCGTTATGAAGAACAAGGGAGGCCTCTGGCTGGTACTTTTCGTCATCGTGTTGGCGGCGGCGGCAGTACTCTCCTGGGGGCATCTGAAGGACAACCTGCGGCTGGGTCTGGATCTGCGCGGCGGTGCGGAGGTAGTGCTGCAGGCAGTGCCTGAGGAAGGACAGACCGTCACGGCCGATGATATGGAGGCTCTGAAAGAGGTCATCCGCAAGCGTGTCGATAATATGGGCGTATCCGAGCCTATCATCCAGTTGGAGGGCGAGGATCGTATCATCGTGCAGCTGGCCGGTGTGGACGATCCGGATGAG
>JAFQHB010000127.1 GCA_017398165.1 Bacillota bacterium | reverse complement strand
GTGGTACATCCCTAAAAACCTTATTACGTTTGTGTTAAATAATTAGAACTCATCCCATTCGCGTTCCGGGATAGCCACCAGCAGTACCGGTGAATCCGAACCGTCCGGGGTGATATAGGTGATGGTGACGGTCTCGCCGGCCTCGATAACGCCGAGGATAACGCCCTCCTGCGTGGTTTTGATCTGGCCGGTGGAGGAAAGCAGGCAGAGCTGATCGTTCCACAGCAGGGCCCCGCGGTAGATAGAGCCGCGCGGGTTCAGCATTACGCCGGTGCGGCGGGTGGCCGTCAGACGGATGCTCTGCAGCATACCGTAATTGCCCTTGTTGCTGGTGATATCACCCGTCAGGGCATCAGTACCGGTGAGCAGGTAGTTTTCGATCCAGTTGTCAAAAGAATCGGGGTAGCCCAGCATAATCTTCTCGGTATCGGAGCCCAGCCGGATGCCGATATCATAGGCGGCCTGCTGATATGTGCCGCGGGTCTGCGGGCCGACGGCATCGTGCAGCGGCAGCGAGAGGTAATCCTGATAATTAAAGCCGGGTTTTACGGCAGCCACTGCGATAGAGAGCTGACCGTCGGTCTGCAGGTCGATCAGGGCGGATTGCAGATAGGTAGGCTTGATAGCCGCCGATTGTTCGGCGTTCAGCAGGAACTTCTCGCCGGGCTGCAGGGTGACGGTATTATTCAGCGGCTGCGCGCTGAGATAGCTCTGATTCTCTACATAGCCTACCTGCATCGGGTCGGCAGAGGGTCCGGCAAAGCCCCGCTTGCCGATGCTGAAGGTCAGCGGCTGGTCAGTCTCGTTATGCGCGATGACCAGGAATCTGAGCTGTTCGGTGGAGTTATTCAGATGATGATAATGCAGGGCGATGCTGCCGGTCGCGGTGTCTTTGTAGAGGATGCCGGGGGCAGAGACCTTCTCCGGGCTGTTACTGTCCAGCAGGGTCACATCGCGGGTGGTGAATTCGGTAGCCTCGGCGGTGCTGAGACGTGCGAAGTTATATTGCGCCAGATTGAGGTAGATCTCGCCGGGGTTTAGGTTCTCGAATTTATACTCGGCCTCGGTGGCGGCCACCTTGGAGCTGACGTCAAACGTCAGTTCGGCGGGCTCGCTC
The DNA here is from genome assembly GCA_017398165.1 of Bacillota bacterium. Lineage (GTDB taxonomy): Bacteria > Bacillota > Dehalobacteriia > UBA4068 > UBA4997 > Avidehalobacter. The sequence goes on along the minus strand of JAFQHB010000127.1, from coordinate 2,662 downwards.
CACTGGCCAAAGGCATCCTGCACCAGCATCCGCACAGTATGCCTGCCCTCGCGGAAGAATGCCTGCGGCAGGCCGGTCTTGGTGATGGTCTGGCCGTCTTGCTCCCAGGAGTAGGTGAAGCTGATGCCGTTGATGTCCTCCCATTCCTCGTTTGCGAAGTCGTATTCGATATTCAGTGCCTCGCCGATATCAACTGTGGTGCTGGGTGCATCAAAAAGAGTGATCTCGGGAGCCTGATTCATCTCCAGATGATATTCGGTGGTGATGGGTTCACTCCACAGGCCGGTCTCGCTCTTTACGCGGTAGCTGATGGTGTAATCGCCGCCCTGGCGGGTATAGAAGAGCCAGTACAGACTGGTGCCGGTCTTGCTGGTGCCGTCCGGGTAGGTGACTGTCCATTCGCGGTCAACTATCAAATTGCCGGAGGGATCATAGCTGTGATCGGTATAGGGGATATCCTGACCAGCGGTGACGGTATCGTAGGTGATGCCGGCTACCGGCGGCTCGGCGTCAATGAGCTGGGGCAGGGTGATATCTATGGATTTGTCGGCAGCGTTATACTGCACAGCACAATTCATCAGCTCGGTGATCAGGCGCAGCGGTACGAAAGTGCGGTTTTCCCTGACCTGCGGTGCGGCGGCCATAATATAGGGCTGGCCGTCGGCATAGACCTTGCCGTATGTCAGGTCAATGGTGATGCTGATGCCGTCTTTTTTGACACGTACCAGACCGGTAGTGGCATCCCATTCCACTGCGGCCTCCAGAATATCCTGCGCGATGAAGCGCAGCGGCAGCATAGTGGTGCCGTTTACGGCATAGGGCGCTGCGTCCATCTGCTGTTCCTCGCCGCGCACGGTGGCCAGCTTGCTGTCAATAACAAGACGTACGGTGTTGTCACCGGCCGTATTATCGGTGGTATTATCAGCAGTATCGTCGGTAATGTCATCGGCAGTATCGTCAGAAGTATCGCCGGTGGCATCCCCGGTATTGTCTCCGTCGGCGGTATCCGGTGTATCGTCTGCGTTCTCTGTGTTATCCTCGGATGTTTCGGCCTGGGTGACCTGCTGTGTGGCCTGGCCGGCGTCTGCGGTGTCCTCGTCCGCGTAGGCGGCGGTGGGCAGCAGCAGGCCCAGACACAGTGCCGGTAGTGCGGCCGTCCAGAGGCGGCGGCCGTTTTGCGTGAGCATTCTCAAATTCATTTGTCCTCTCTCCTCCTTGTAATGGGTGAGCTGCGCTTGGCTATACACTATCTCTTTTGGCTTATCGCATCTCGGTTTATTCGTCTAAATATTTTATCACATTATGGCTAATGTGGCAAGTTTGTCTGTTTTTGGGCGGCATAGCGGGCGGTGCGGCGGCGTATATCTGCAATAAGGCAGCCGGACGGGGATAAGCCGATAAGGCTGACAGCAAGCCGGGGGTGATATGTTTTGCGGCGGGATAACAGCAGGCGGCGGCGCGGCGGTAATTGGCTGATACTGGCGGTGGTGCTGGCGCTGGGAGCCGGTATCTGGTGGTATTGCGGCAGACAGGCGGAGGAATCAGCGGACGAGCAGCAGATGATATTGCTGCGGCACAGCGCCGAGGGTACCACCGAGGAAATAGCTCTGGAGGATGCACTGGTGGGCTTCGTGGCGGCCGAGATGCCGGCATCATACGCCGAGGCGGCACTGCAGGCACAGGCAGTGGCGGCACGCAGCTTCGTGATGAGCCGGTATCTGGCGGATGGCGAGGTGTGCGATGATACGGCGCATTGTCTGGCTTATCTGGATGAGGATGCCCGGCGGCAGCGCTGGGGGTTGGGCTTTGCCGCCAATGAGGAGAAAATCCGTGCGGCGGTGGTATCTACCGCCGGGCAGGTGCTGCTGCGCGATGGCGAGCCGGTGGCGGCTTACTTTCACGCATCCTGCGGGGGAATGACAGAATCAATGAAGGCCGTGTGGGGCGGCACAGAGCCGTATCCTGCGGCCGAGTGCTATTGGGACGGCGGTGCGGCGGACGGGCAGGCCAGATTCCTGACACGGGCCGAGATGGCCGAGCTGCTGGAGCTGGATGAGGTATCGTTGCCGCTGCTGTGTGTGACGGCGCGCTCGGCATCCGGGCGGGTGCGGGAGGTAAGCTGCGGCAGCCGCCACTGGAGCGGCAGCGAGTTTCGTTCTTTGCTGGGGCTCAGCTCGACGAATTTTAACTGGCTGAATACGGCTGAGGGCTTTTTGTTCAGCGTGTGGGGGCATGGGCACGGCGTGGGGATGTGTCAGCGCGGTGCGGGCGGTATGGCTGCGGCCGGGTACGATTATCGCGGGATATTGCAGGTGTATTACGGCGGCTGTACGGTGGGTATGGCGTCAGAAGGCGAAGATACGGATACAGATACTGATACGGATACTGATACAGCGGGCAGCGGGCAGGATTAAGGCGTGTATTATAAAGCTCCCTACGGGGCAAAATCAGGTAAGAAGATGGTCTATTGCCTAATTTTCTCACGAGGGAGTGTTGGAGTATGGTGAAATTCTATATGCAGCCGGATAAAAGCGGCTGTGGCGTGCCGGAGCGCGCTGGGCGGTGTTGGCGCTGCTGCTGGGCGGCGTGGGTGCGCTGGCGATATGGGGCAGCGAGGATGACACCGGCGGTGCGGGTGGAGCACAGGCACTGCTGCAGGCAC
>JAFQHB010000126.1 GCA_017398165.1 Bacillota bacterium | reverse complement strand
CAAACAAAAGCTGCAGGAGCTGGGCGTGCAGATACGCCTGAATACCAGCATCGGCAACGCCCTGACCATCAACGATCTCTTTCGCGATGACCACCGGGCGGTATTCATCGGCACCGGCGTGTGGCGTGCCCGCACCCTCGGCGTCAAGGGCGAGAGCCGCGGCAACGTCCACTTCGGCATAGATTACCTCGCCAACCCCGCCCAGCACGATCTGGGACGCAGCGTCGCCATCATCGGCATGGGCAATACCGCTATGGATGTCGCCCGCACTGCACTGCGCGGCGGGGCAGAGCGTGTCACCCTTTACAGCAACTCGCTGCACTCCAATGCCTCGCGCCGCCAGCTTATGTACGCCCAGCTGGACGGCGCCGAGCTGGTCTACGGCAAAAAGATCGTCGAGATCAACGCCACCGGCCCGGTGTTCCGGGATATCACTTTCGATGAGGCCGGCAACCCCACCGGTATTGGCAGCAAATTACTGCAGGAGCAGGCCGATTCCGTCATCATCGCCGTCAGCCAGGGTCCCAAGCGGCATCTCGCCCGTGCCACCGCCGGTCTGGATACCGATGAAAACGGCTTTATCGTGGTGGATGAGGAAGGCCGCACCTCCCTGCCCTATGTTTACGCCGCCGGTGACGCCGTTACCGGCCCCCGCAACGTAGTCCAGGCTGTAGCCGCCGCCCGCCGCGCCGTTGCCGCCATTGACCGCGCTCTATCCTCCGCAGATTAGCACCCGCAAACCACATACCATCACAAAAGCAGAGCCGATACACCCGTTGGCTCTGCTTTTTTACTGTTGCTATCGCAGTTGTACAGCACACCCTGCATCTACAACAGTTCACCATTTTCAAATTTACTGTTTGCGTGAATCAACTGGTGATAAATATCCATAAAATAAATGTCCAAAACATATTGCTGACCCTCTATATCACGCTGTATGTCCGTCTGCCGCCTTCTTGTTACATCATCAGGATCATAATCTGTGAGCGATATTGAATATCCTGTATGAGCATCAACATTTTCACCACAAACTATAATTATTGCGCCCTCCACCGGCCCACCGATACGCTCATAGACCTTTATACCGGAAAACTCCCGTCCGATCACACCCAAAGCACCCAGAGCCTCCTCCTCATAAAAACACACCATCAGCAATCCGTCATCATTTTTAAGCAAAAATGCCTGCAAATCGCCGACCGCAGAGGTTTTGACAATTTCATAGCCGGGGTAGTTCTCCGCCAGATATTGTTCGGGAGCAAGATTCTCCTCGCAACCCGTCAACATCAACAACAGTATCAATAATACAGACCACAGATATCTCCGCATTGATTTACCTCCCAAGTATTCAAATTAACCCTTTATTGCTTACGAAAACCGTCTTGTCATGTCCTGAAGAATTTATTTATACAATAGTTCTCTTTTGCATTGTCAATTCCTCCCTGATTTGCCGCACATCTTCCCATTCATCACCCCTCTATACTAATAAACACCCAAACCGCCAAAATCTAACACCTGTCCACAAACTTTTTTAATTTTGTTTGAAAAATTTTTATCGCCCCACCCGCATCCACCCCCTAAACAAGCACAAAAAAACCGGCACAGCCATCCCAGACTGTACCGGCATTCCTGCATATTCAGATAGGGGAGGGATCTACTCCCCGGGCAGCAGCCTGTGCGGCACTATGCCCCGCTCCTCCAGCAGCGCCATGATCTCATCAATATGCGCCGCCGCTTCCTGTCGGCCGAATTCCAGCGCCAGCCCGGCCTTATCCACATCCATAGAGGAAAGGTATTCCGCCATCGGATACAGCACGATATCCGCCAGCATAGCCGAACTATTGCGTTTACCCATCACGTCCACCGACCGCTGCAAAACGCTGATAACACTGCGGCGATTGACCTCCACACGGTTTTCGCCGCGCAAATTATCCAGATCTATCGCGATCACCACATCGGCGCCCTGCCGCCGCAGCACCGCACACGGGCAGTTATCCACCAGACAGCCATCCACGAAAAGCCGCCCGTCAAACTCTACCGGCTTGAAAACCCCGGGTATAGCCGAGGAAGCCTGCACCGCCCGCCAGATCGGCCCCTCGGAGATAACCTCCGCCTGCCCGGCCTCCAGATCGGTCGCCACGACATAAAGCGGCGTATCCAGATCCTCAATATTGCGCCCCCTGGTCATCAGGCGCACGAATTCAGCATAGTTTTTGCCGTCCATCAGCCCGGTAAAGGAGGGTGCTATCGCTATGATCTGCCGGAGATCCAGATTCTGCATCAACGAGGCCAGAAACTTGCCCTTGTACCCAGCAGCATAAAGCGCCCCAATGCACGAGCCGATAGAAGTCCCGGCTACCATATCGGCACGGACGCCGCGCTTATCCAGTTCTTCGATCAGGCCGATATGCGCCATACCCCGTATGCCGCCGCCGCCAAAGGCGATGCCCAGCCGGGGACGCTGCCCGTTCACAGCTCCACCTCACCGCGGAAGACACACTCCGCCGCACCCGTCATAAAGACGGACTGCCCCGGCTGCCAGCTAATGTGCAGCGTGCCGCCCGGCAGCATAATATCCACCTCATCCGCCGCACGCCCGGTCAGCATCGCCGCCACACCGGCAGCGCACGCACCGGTACCGCAGGCCAGTGTCTCGCCCACACCGCGCTCCCACACGCGCACCCGGATATGCCGTTCATCCAGCACCTCGGCGAATTCCACATTAGTCCTGGCGGGGAAGACAGCATCAGTCTCTATCTGCGGGCCGTATTCCGTCACCGGGTAATCCGCGACCGCCCGATCAATAAAGATCACCGCGTGCGGATTGCCCATAGATACCGCCGATATCCTGAATTCCTGCCCGGCCACCGCCAGCGGCTGCTCCAACACGGTATCGCCGCCCAGACGGCAGGGTATCTGCCCGGCCGCCAGCCGCGGCGCGCCCATATCCACACGCACCTGCCGCATATCCTCGCTGACTGTCGGGCGTATCAAACCGGCCCCGGTCTTTACCGCCAGCTCGCGTTTATCGGTGATGCCGCACATCAGTGCATATATCGCCGCACAGCGGATGCCGTTGCCGCACATCTCGGCCTCCGAGCCATCCGGCTGGAAAATCCGCATCTCAAAATCATAGCCCTCGGCCGGATAAAGCGCCAATATACCATCGGCGCCAATACCGAAATGCCGGTCACACAGACGCACCGCCAGTGCCGCCATATCCTGCGGCAGCGCCGCCGAAAAGCCCTCCATCATAATAAAATCATTACCACAGCCATGCATCTTGACAAACTGCACCTTCACCATATCCTGTCAAAACCTCCCCGCACACTATATTATCACCGTATATCTTCCAATCCGAATCCTGCTGCCACGATATTATTCCAACGGAAATCACGATATTACAACTATAGTCTCACCAACACTATATTCCCTCATCCCGGCTATATGCCCGGCAGTTCCATAGTCTGCGCCCGCTGCTCGGCCGCCGCGATCAGCTCCGCCAGAGGTACCTCCAGACCGCAGCAGAGAGCGTGCAGCGTCAGTATCCCCGGGTTGCGGCTGTGCCCGTCCAATATGTTCTTCAATGTCGAAAGCGGCACATCGGCACGTGCCGCCAACTGTCCCGGGGTCAGCCCCAGCGCCCGGCAGCGGTCCAGCAGCTCCAGCCCAATGGCCAGCCGCAGCAGCAGCTCTGCTGCCGGTCTGATATCATTTTCAGCCATATCCGTCCTCGTTATACCATCAATTCTTTATTGCAACTGCTATTGTGGCAGCTATTCCGTCGGTTCGTTCTGTACCAACTCATGCGCGGCAAAAAAAGCCCGCCGCGTATCCGTATGATACACACCGCCGTCGATCAGCACATCCTGCCATTCCTCGGCGGTATCAATATCCGCCATATCCGCCACACCCAAAGACTCCTCGACTTCATCCCGTGTCAGGATGCAGGTGGGGTAGGTATAGCCAGCCACATTGATCTCCACGATCTCCACATTACGCACCAGAGCAAAGATCGCCCCGGTATTATACATAATGATCTGCTGTGCGTTATCCGGCTGCCAAAATGCCGCATACTCCTCATCGGAGCTGCCGCTTCTTTCGGTCAGCGCATAATTCACCGTCAGCTTGTTCAGCGTGATATCAAAGGTATTGACGAATATCCCTGCCGGCAGCATATCCCGCAGCAGCGCCCGTATCCGCGCCGATTCCCCGATATTCACGCCGTGCTCGCCCAGCAGTTCACCGATATTTTCGGCGTCCACCATCTTCTGCGTCAGCTCGGCCTGTGCTATCTCGCCGCCTTCGTCCTCCAGCAGCGGCGGCACCACCAATAGCACACCGCACAGCACGATCAGCAGCACACACACCGCCAGCAGCGCCTCCTGGCGCAGTCTTCTCCTCTTTTTGCCCATAAAGCTCCGTTCCATCCCCGCTTCTATCGCCACTATCCCATATGCTCCGACCCATATTGCCCGGCCGGCAAAATCAGCCGGTACGCCCATCAAAAATACTCGTAAAAATACACCGGCTGCGGCAGCACCGCCGCGCCCGCATCATCCGAAGCATAATCATTATCTAAATTGTAACACCCGCCGCCCCGGCCAGTCAAGTCCTTCACCATAGCAAAAGGCAGCACCCGCCAGCCGATGTCATCCGGCAGCACCGCCGCCGCAGCCGGCACATCCGGCGTAATAATAACGGCCTGCGGCGTGTCCTCGCGGTAATCCGCCGCCAGAGCACTCAGTATCTCCCGCGCTGCCCGGGCCTCGGCAAAGGCCAGCTCGCGAATGAATATCCCCTGCGGCGTAGCGGTATAAAGCGCATAAGCCAGCGGCTCATCCCCCTGCCGCGCCAGCATCAGCAGCCCGCCGTCGGCCCGGTGATCCTCCAGCAGCAGACGGCAGCTATGCTCATCCCGCAGCGGACAGGCGGCGAATTTATAGCTCCACACGGCATAAACCGCGGCCATATCAGACGCTGCCCCCGGCACGTCCAGCCAGTGCTCCAGCCGGCAATTTCCATCGGGAGGCAGCAGATAATACCTGTTCAGATCAATGTCATAACGCCGCACACAGGCCGCGAATCTAAAGCCCAACGGCCGGTAAAATCCTGCATCAAAAGGCTTCAGCAGCGCATACTCCACACCGTCGGCCGCCAGCCCGGCCAGCATATCCGCCAGCAGCATATGGCACAGCCCGCGTCCGCGCAGCTCCTCCACCGTGGCCACGCCCTGCACGTAGACAGCCCGCGCCGTACGCCCAGCGCACTTCAGCCGCACCTCCGGCGCATAGGCCATCGCGGCAGGCCGCCCCTGCCATTCCAGCAGAAGCGTATGCTCCGGCCGGTAACACCGCGCGAAATACCACGGCACAAAGCCGCCTTCCCTGTCCTCCGGGAAGGCATCACGCCAGAGCTGCATCAGAAACCCTTCATCCCCGGCGGACGGTCGGCGGATCACCACATCCTCGCGCCGCGCCTTCGTCTCCTGCGCTTTATTATGCGCCTTATTATGCGTCATATACCACACCTCCCGTCACAGCCCGCAGTATCCGCATCACCGACAGCATCCGTATCCAGGCACACACCGTCCCGCATCTTCATACAGGGGCGCAGGATATACTTCATCTCCAGCCGCACCGGCAGATAGCCCATCTTGGTGCGCCGCAGATTGGCCAGCCCCAGATCCTCCGCCCGGTTCACCAGCTCGCAATCCTGCCAGCACGCCGCCAAAAACATCTGGTTGATCGCGCTGTAAAGCCCTTTGATCTCACTGTTGGCCTTTTCGATCAGGATGGCCGCCGTGCGGTCATTCAGCCGCTCGCCGATAGCAAAAGCCTGCACCCGGCCACCCAGCATAATACAACAGCCCGTCAGATCCAGCGCCTGCCAATTATCAAACATCTCGCAGATAGCCGCGCGCTCCTGCCGCAGAGTAGGGAACTCGGTGCTGTTCTTCTGCCCGCACCAAAAATCCAGCGCCGCCCGACAGCCATCCAGCAGCCCCGGCTCCAACAGGCGGAATTCGTGCTCCGGGTACGTCCGGCGGAAGTTATTCAGCAGATTCTTCTGCGCGTGATACTTCTTGCCGGACAGTGTAGTCAGCTTCTCCACACTGTAAATATAATTCGCCGCATTACGATCACTGAATACCCGGAAACGCCCCGGACAGGCGGCTTCAATCATCTCGCGCTCCGGCGCGGTCACCTCGCTGAATATGCAAGGCAGCTCCTCGGCCGCTGCATACTGCCACAACGCAGCCAGCGGCCGCTCATAGCCCTTGCGCGGGCCCACCGGCGGCAAAAACGAAGTCACCCCGTGATAGGTCGTTTGCAGCAGCAGCCAATCCTGCCACACAGCCCACCGATAATGATGCGCCTGCCGCCACGCAAAAAGCGTATTAAAGGAATGCTCCACGATCAAAGCCTCGCGCTGCCACAAATAGCCCGACAGCACCGACTTGTCCGCCAGCTCTATATCCCGAAACTCCAGCTCCAATTCTTATCTACCACCTTATACATCTATCTTTTTCTACCCCCTACGGCAGCGGATACTCTCCCTCCTGCACTACCCGCCGCCAGACACTCGGTGCCATCGCGCCCTCGGTATTCAGCACCAACAGTACAGAGCTTTCATCAATGCCCATCGCCGCACGCACCTCAGCCAGCTCCGGCCGCTGCAGCAGCAGTGCCGCAGTACCCAGACCGATCGCCCCCGATTCGCCCGAAACAAAATGCGGATCGTCACCCAGCGGGTGCTCGGCCAGACGCATCCCATGTGCCGCCACAAAATCCGGACACGCCAGGAAGAATTCCGCCCGCTGCTGCAATATCGGCATAATCAGCGGGCAGGGCGTGCCGCAATTCAGACCGGCCATAATGGTCTGCTGCACCCCGCCGACGCTCACATTCTCGCCTGCTCTGGCCGAAAGATAACAGCACGCCACGTCTTTGGGCTCCAATATCACGATTTTGGGCTCGGCCGCTGCGAATTCCTGCAAATAGCACGCTGCCAGACCGCCCGCCATCGAGCCGACCCCCGCCTGTAAAAATATATGCGTCGGCGCTTTGCCCTGTGCGCGCAGCTCGTCCGCCACCTCAGCCGCGATGGTAGAATACCCCTGAATGATCGCCTTGGGGATATCCTCATACCCGGCAAAGGAGGTATCCTGCACCAGCACCCAGCCGTTAGCCGCAGCCTCGGCCGCCGCCAGCGCCACCGTTTCATCATAACTGACGTCGGTCACCGTCACCGTCGCGCCCAGGGCGCGGATGGCCTCCACCCGCTCCGGCTCGGTACCCCGGGGCATATATACGAAAGCCCGACAGCCCAATAGCTGCGCCGTCCAGGCCACGCCCCGGCCGTGATTACCGTCCGTCGCGGTGGCAAAGGTCAGACCGGCCACCTGATCACGCCAACGGGGATCCAGTATATCCGCCATACCGTGCCGCGCGATATCCAACCCCAGACGTCGGCATACCTCCTGCCCGATGGCAAAGCTGCTGCCCAGTGCCTTGAAAGCATTCAGGCCAAAACGCTCGGCCTCGTTCTTCACGTATACCGCAGATACACCGCCCCGGTGCGCCAGCTCATCCAGCCGCAGCAGCGGCGTCTGCGCATAAGCCGCCATCGAGCGATGAAACCCCTGTACCGGCGCTGTCGCCGCGGGCGTCAGCCAATCCGGCAGCTCCCACGCCGCATCCACGTCATTCTGCAGCACGTCTATACCGTAATTATTACGCCATTCACGCATATTATGTACCTCCCCTGGCTGTCCGGCGCTTACTCTGCCGGATATATTATGCCAATAGTATAGCAAAAGCACACCGACAAATCCAGCCCCCAAATCACCGCCCACAACACAAAAAAAGCGGGCCCTCCCCGAAGGGAAGACCCGCATTGGTCGCGATATATGTTTTACCTTCTATTTTAGACCGATTAAGCAGCCGGGAAGAAGGGCCAGATGATCGGGATCAGTACGCAAGCCAGAACGCCGGTCAGGATGAACAGCGGCAGACCAACTTTTACGAAGTCCATGAATGCGAAGCCGGCAGGGCCGTATACCATGGTGTTCGGAGGAGTTGCAACGGGGGTTACGTATGCGGAGCAGCATGCGAAACCGATTGCCAGTACAACTGCGGTCGGGTCAGCGCCAACTGCGGTAGCGATGTTCAGACCAACGGGGCACAGCAGAGCAGCTGCTGCGGTGTTGGACATAAACTGGGTCAGAGAACCTGCAACCAGGAACAGTACGATCATCAGTACCATCGGGCTGGGGCTGCCGCCCATAGCGCCTACGATAGCGTTTGCCAGCAGAGCGCCTGCGCCGGTGGTCTTCATAGCGTTGGCCAGACCCAAAGCACCTGCGAACAGGAAGATGGTGGTCCAGTCGATGGAGTCATAAGTCTGTTTCTCATTCAGACAGCCGGTAACGGTACAAATCAAGCCGCCCAGAACTGCAACAGCGCCCAGCGGAACGATATCCAGAGCCATAAAGATGATGGTCAGCACCAGAACTACGCCAGCAATAACCTGTTTCTTAGGATCGTATACTTTGCCTTCTTCTTCATCATCAACAACAACGTCTACCTTACGCTCAGGAATCAGGCGGTTGCCGATGAACATTACGTACAGGATGGACAGGATAGATGCGGGGATACCGAACCAAGCGAAATCAAAGAAACCGAAAGGAATGCCTGCGTTGTTCAGAGTGGTAGCAGCAGTCATATTCGGGGGGGTACCTGCCATGGTGATCATACCACCGGCAGAAGCCATAATAGCTACGGGCATCAACAGTTTGCCGCGGTTCCAGCCGTTGGAATCAGCAATACCCAGGCAAACGGGCAGCAGTACTGCAACAGTACCGGTGTTGGACAGGAATGCGGACATAATACCGGTCAGCAGCATCAGAGCCAGGATCAGCTTGTTCTGAGAACCGCCGGCCAGCTTAACGCAGCCCAGGCCGATCTTCTGTGCCAGACCAGTCTGGAACATAGCGCCACCAACGATGAACATACCACCGAAGATGATTACGGAGGAGTCAACGAAACCGCCGAAAGCCTCCTTCAGGGACATCATACCGGTAATGGCATAATAACAGGGGATGAACATTGCAGCGATAGCGATCGGGATAGCTTCTGTCATGAAGAAGAACGCGATAACTACCAGAACGCCCAGAGTCAACAGTGCGTAGCCGTGCTGAATTTCAGCATTGTATGCAGCCAGTGCATCAGTGTAAGCCTGAGAATCCGCGCCGCCCAGAGCGTCGGCATTCGGAGCATCAGGCTGACCCATGAAGACGCTAACAGTCCATGCCAGCAGGGCAACGACCAGAACCAAACCAATGATTCTTACGAGTTTTTTGTCTTTCATAGTTACAACCTCTTTTTTGTTTTGTATCGTTCCCGGCATTTTGCCCGGTATCGTTACACTGCGCCAGAGGTCAGCGCATCAGCGAAATTATCAAGAAAAATAATAGCTGATTATACTTCACTGATCCGCCTTCATCGTGCAGTATGCCGCGCCCCGACACTCGCTCTTGCGTAGTTATACATATAATTTTTATATATATAACCAATCGCCTTGAGCCGCCGAGCCGACAGCAAACGTCCGGCAAAAATCATTGCTGTTTTTGGACAAATTTTTTTGTTACCCTGCTCTGGTGCGTCAATCTGAGTTATGTAAACCATATCGACTTTTGGGCAAAAAAACAATAAAGTCCCGTTATTCAGCATTCGATTCCCGCCATCAAGCAAAATCGCCCGATACGATCACCTACATAATACTTTTTTTTTCTACTAATGTCAAGGTATTTTACGCTTTTCCAAATCGCCCGCCCTTGCCCTAAATGCATAAAAATACACGCAGGCATACCGTAGCAACCCTACCAAATATCCGCACGAAATTTGCGATATATAATATGAAGAAATTTTTGCATTACAATCAGGCAAACAAAATAGCCCCACCATACAGCGGGGCATATTCTGCACAAAAATCTGTTTAATTATGCAAAAATTTTTTTGCATTAATGTTTATAGCTTATCAAGTCAGTTACTCCGCCGGAGCCACCCTTGCGGGCGACTCTTTTAGAGTAACTATGAAAGACATTGAAAGATTCTTCTTGATACCTGACTCTTCAGGCTGATTAAGCAGCCGGGAAGAAAGGCCAGATGATCGGAACCAGAACGATTGCCAGAATACCGGTCAGGACAAACAGCGGGAAGCCGACCTTTACGAAGTCCATAAAGGAGAAGCCGGCAGGGCCGTATACCATGGTATTGGGCGGGGTAGCAACAGGAGTAACGTATGCCGAGCAGCAAGCGAAGCCGATAGCCAATACAACTGCGGTCGGGTCAGCGCCTACAGCGGTAGCGATCTCCAGACCAACGGGGCACAGCAGAGCAGCTGCTGCGGTGTTGGACATAAACTGGGTCAGAGAACCTGCCACCAGGAACAGTACGATCATCAGTACATAGGGGCTGGGGCTGCCGCCCATAGCGCCTACGATGGTGTTGGCCAGCAGAGCACCTGCACCGGTCTTGGCCATTGCATTGGCCAGGCCCAGAGCGCCTGCGAACAGGAAGATGGTACTCCAGTCAATGGAGTCATAGCACTGTTTCTCGTTCAAGCAACCAGTAACTACACAAATCAGACCGCCCAGAACAGCAACAGCACCCAGCGGAACGATGTCCAGAGCCATAAAGATAATGGTCAGAGCCAGGATAACACCTGCGATAGCCTGTTTCTTGCTGTCATATACTTTGCCTTCTTCCTCGTCCTCAACAGTGCCGGTAGCACCACGATCGGGGATCAGGCGGTTGCCGATCAGCATTACGTATACGATGGACAGCAGAGCAGCGGGAATACCAAACCAGGCGAAATCAAAGAAACCGAAAGGAATGCCTGCGTTATTCAGAGTAGTAGCAGCAGTCATATTCGGAGGGGTACCTGCCATGGTGATCATACCACCGGCAGATGCCATAATAGCCAGAGGCATCAACAGCTTGCCGCGGCTCCAGCCGTTGGCGTCAGCGATACCCAGGCAAACGGGCAGCAGTACTGCAACAGTACCGGTATTGGACAGGAAAGCGGACAGAGTGCCGGTAATGATCATAATAGCCAAAACCAGCTTGGTCTGAGAACCGCCGTCGATCTTTACGCAGCCGAGGCCGATCTTCTGTGCCAGACCGGTCTGGAACATTGCACCACCAACGATGAACATACCGCCGAAAATAATTACAGAGCTGTCAACGAAGCCGCCGAAAGCGTCCTTCAGAGACATAATGCCGGTGATGGCATAATAACACGGAATAAACATTGCAGCGATAGCGATTGGCAGTGCCTCTGTGATAAAGAAGAACGCAATAACTACCAGAACACCCAGGGTCAACAAAGCATAACCGTGCTGGATCTCAGCTTTCTGAGCTGCCAGAGCATCGATGTAAGCCTGAGATTCTTCGCCGCCCAGAGCAGCAGCATCAGGAGCTGCGGGCTGACTCATGAAAACACTTACAGTCCAGGCCAGCAGTGCGACAACCAATACGACACCGATGATCCTTACCAACTTTTTGTCTTTCATTGATTTTTCCCCCTTTTTGCAAACTTGCTTCCAAAGGGTCGCAGACCGGGCAATACGTCGTCATCCGTTATGTAGTCCAGAGCCAAAACGGCTAAATAATAAATGATTGCTGTTATGAATGGGACACTCCATCCACATATCAGGATACGATCAGTCTTGCCCGGACGGCCTCCCTCTCGAAGACTTTGCCTGTTTGATGCTATTATCTATATGCTGCTAACCCACAAAAATCAACTGTAATTTTTTGTTGTCTTTTGAAAGTTCATATAAATAATAATATAAACAGGTAGAAAAAATTTCCCCACAAGCGCTTGTTGGTAAAATTCTATCATATTATAATTGGTTTGTAAATAGTTTTATCCAAAAAATTCCCACAGCCCGACAAAAAATATTGCCCCGCACCGTGTCCCCTCACCCCCAACACCCCACCGCACCACCAATCAAACGCCGCCCCCTTGTGGATAAAACCTCTTCACTTTTCACTAAAAAAGCCGGGGCAGCAATCCGCCCCGGCTTTATCGCAAACAAATATCTCAACAGACAATATCAGATAAACTGACAATACAGCACCGGCAAAAATATCGCCGGGATATAATTCGTCACCTTGATGCTGGTGATCTTCAGCATATTCAGCGCCAGACCGACGATCAAGAGCGACCCGGCACACGCCATCTCGTCCACCACCGCATCCTGCAGCAGCGGCGCCAGCACCTCGGCCAGCAGCACGATACTGCCCTGATACACCAGCACCGCCGCGGACGAGAACAACACCCCCGCACCCAAAGAGGAGGCCAGCAGCACCGCCGCAATACCGTCGATCAGCGACTTGGCAATTATGGTACTGTGATCCCCCAGCAGGCCGCTCTGCAGCGAACCCACTATCGCCATCGCCCCCACGCAGAAGAGCATACTCGCCGAAACGAACCCCTCGGCCAGCGAATTGCGGCCGCCGCCAAATCTTTGCTCCAGCTGCCGCCCCAGTGCATTCAGCCTGCCGTCCAGATCCAGCAGCTCGCCCAGTGCCCCGCCCAGCGCCAGCGATAATATCGTCACCAATATCTCCCTGCCGGCAAAAGCACCGCTGATGCCGATATACAGCACACACAGTGCCAGACCCGTCATCACCGTATCTGCTACCCGCTGCGGGAAATGCCGTCCGCAGACCAGCCCCACACAGCCGCCGATCAATATTGCAGCCACATTTATAAAAACCGATACCATTGCCGTTCCTACCCCTCTTACCGCCGTACCACGACATTTTGACTTTTTTCTTCCTATTTTATATACACATTTTTCGGGCACTTTTGATATGCCCACGCACCCGGGCATATCTCCTGGCCACCGTTCCCCCGGTGCAAGGCCCCAGACTTTTATTATATCACACCGCGCGGCCCATTGTCCATCACCCCCGCGGCAAGACCCAGCCGACCCCTGCAGCCGGCGGCCAAAATTTGCCGCACCGTGCGGCGATCCACCTCAATGATTACGCCCG
The DNA here is from genome assembly GCA_017398165.1 of Bacillota bacterium. Lineage (GTDB taxonomy): Bacteria > Bacillota > Dehalobacteriia > UBA4068 > UBA4997 > Avidehalobacter. The sequence goes on along the minus strand of JAFQHB010000126.1, from coordinate 6,775 downwards.
CATCACCCCCAAACACCAAATTCCACACCGCAGCGGCATCATTTCTGCCCCCTTAACAAAAAAAATCACCGTGTTTTCACGAATGTTTTTGAAATAACACTGTATACATTCATAAAATGCCTTGTCAAGCAAGTGGTTTTATGGTATCATCTTCGCATAGTTGACCGCCAAGCACGGACAGATGTTTTTCTTAGCCAAACCGTCAAGCTAAGAAAAGCATCAGCCTCAAAGGCGGCGGCAGACTTTTCCAAAGTCTATTTTTCGGTTTTTATATCAAGGAGGTTGTTATCTATGGACATGATCATTGAATTTATCAATGTCACCAACGGCTGGATCTGGGGTACGCCGCTGATCGTACTGATTCTGGCCACCGGCCTGCTGCTGACTATCCGCACCGGCCTGGTGCAGGTCATCCGCCTGCCCAAAGCACTGAAATTTATGTTTAAGAACGAATCGGACGGCGAGGGCGAGGTCACCAGCTTCGGCGCTCTCTGTACCGCACTTTCCGCTACCATCGGTACCGGTAACATCGTAGGCGTCGCCACCGCTATCTGCGCAGGCGGCCCCGGTGCTCTGTTCTGGATGTGGCTGGCTGCTTTCCTGGGCATGGCCACCAAATACGCCGAGGGTCTGCTGGCTATCAAATACCGCACCATCGATGAAGACGGTCACGTACTGGGCGGTCCTTTCTACTACATCGAGCGCGGCATGGGCAAGAACTGGAAATGGCTCGCCAAGCTGTTCGCATTCTTCGGTGCAGCCGCAGGTCTGCTGGGTATCGGTACTGTTACCCAGATCAACGGTATCGCCAGCGCGATGAACGGTCTGGTCGATCCCAATGCAGCCCATATCGCATTCACCATCGGTGATATCAGCTACACCTGGACTACCGTAGCCACCGCAGTGATCGCTGCTATTCTGGTAGCACTGGTAATCATCGGCGGCATTCAGCGTATCGCCAGCGTTACCCAGCTGATCGTTCCCTTTATGGCGGCATTCTACATCGTAGTCTGCACCACCATCCTGATCACCCACGCGGCTGAGATCCCGGCTGCATTCGCATCCATCTTCGGCGGCGCTTTCACCGGCACTGCAGCAGTCGGCGGCTTTGCAGGCGCAGTGATGAAAGAAGCCATCCAGAAAGGCGTTGCCCGCGGTATCTTCTCCAATGAGGCAGGTCTTGGTTCTGCTCCTATCGCAGCCGCTGCCGCATCCACCAAATCCTGTGCACGTCAGGGTCTGGTATCTATGACCGGTGTTTTCATCGATACCATCATCATCTGTACTATGACCGGTCTGACTCTGGTAATCACCGGCGCATGGCATCAGGAAGGTCTGGCCGGCGCGGCCGTTACCGGCTGGGCATTCAGCCAGGGCATGTCTTTCGCTCCTTTCATCGGTCAGTGCTGCGTGACCCTGTCTCTGGCGTTCTTCGCATTCACCACCATCCTCGGCTGGGATTACTACGCTGAACGCTGCGTAGAATACCTGACCGGCGGCAAAATGGGCATTGTAAAAGTTTATCGTTACCTCTGGATCCTCGCCGTACTGGTCGGTCCTTTCCTGGCTCTGGATTTCGTCTGGACCCTGGCCGACTCTCTGAACGGTCTGATGGCTTTCCCCAACCTGGTAGCTCTGGTAGCACTCTCCGGCGTAGTTGCCAAGGAAAGCAGGGACTTCTTTACCAGCCACGAATACATCGAGGGTTAATTCCCCGATTCAAACCAAACTACATAAAACCCGACGCAGTACTCTACGCTGCGCCGGGTTTTTTATTTGCCCCACCTCTGCCCCCGCATTTTGGCCGCACCCACCCACAAGCCCAAATAAGCCCCTCTCAGCCACCCAAACCACCAGCCGACCACTTAATCGCCCCCAACACCAAAAATCACCCCCTGCCGCCCTCCTGCAATTCTGAGCCGCACCCTGCACCACACCCACATTCCCCGCGACGCGATTTTAGGCCCCTCTCAGCCGGGCAACCCCCTTGCGTGAATAATTTGTCACGCCGCATATTAAAATCGCCCAGAGAGCCCCTTTTGCGCCGCTGAGGGCTATCTACGGCACTTCACTTCGACGCATTTCGCCGCCCCACCCACCAAATGTCCTCCACCCACCCACATCAGTCCTCCCTAAAAAACCTATTCACTCTTCACTCTTCACTCTTCACTACTCACTCCTCGCCCCGCCCCCAAAAGCGCAAAAAAACCGGCAGCGCCCTCTCTCCCAAGGCACTGCCGGCAGAAACTCAAACCAAATTTTTCTGAAAACTTAAAAAATCAAATATCGGTGTAGCCGTCATCAATCGGCATAACCAGACCCATTACCAGATAGATCAGGATTGCCCAGCCAAACGAAACAAACAGCAAAATCACCGCAATCAGTCGCATAATGGTGGGATCAAGATCCATATACTGCGCCAGACCGCCGCAAACACCAAACAGCTTTTTGTCGGTGCGGGAACGATAAAGTTTCTTCAAAACAATCAACTCCTTAACACAAATACACTAAAGAAATACGACAAAACTATTTCTTGAAGCCGCCCTTCAGCGAAACGATCCTGTTAAAGACAAAACGATCGTTTTCGGTATCGGGGTCTACCACGAAATAACCGTGGCGCAGGAACTGGAACCGCTCACCGGGCAGAGGATAGAGAGCCTCGATCCTGGCGTCGGCCATCACCTGCACGCTGTCGGGATTCAGATTGTCGATAAAATCAGAGCCCTCGGGCACATCATAGGGGTCATCCGCGGTAAAGAGATAATCATACAGGCGCACCTCGGCATTACGGCACTCGCGGGCATTTACCCAGTGGATGGTGGCCTTTACCTTTTTGGTGCTGGTTCCGCCGCTCCTGGTCTCGGGGTCATAGGTACAGCGCAGCTCGATAATATTGCCGGCCTCGTCCTTTACCACTTCCTCGCACTTGATGATATAGGCGGATTTCAGGCGCACCTCGGCTCCGGGGGACAGTCGGAAGAACTTCTTGGGCGGCTCCTCCATAAAGTCACTGCGCTCGATATACAGCTCCCGGCCAAAAGGCAGCAGACGCTTGCCGCGCTCCGGCTTTTCGGGGTTATTCTCGATCGGCACCATCTCGTGCTCGCCCTCGGGGAAGTTGGTAATGACTACTTTCAGCGGGTCAAGCACGCACATCACACGGTCGGCGCGGGCGTTCAGATCCTCGCGCAGACAATGCTCCAGCAGGGCGGTATCCACAGTGCTTTCGGCCTTGGCCACACCGATGCGGTCACAAAAATCACGGATAGCCTCAGGCGTATAGCCGCGGCGGCGCAGGCCGGAGATAGTGGGCATACGCGGGTCATCCCAGCCGTTTACGTGGCCTTCTTCCACCAGACGGCGCAGGAAACGCTTGCTCATCACGGTATGGGTCAGATTCAGCCGTGCGAACTCGATCTGACGGCTCTTGGTGGGGCAGGAGGTATTCTCAATCACCCACTCGTACAGCGGGCGGTGGATCTCAAACTCCATAGTACAGATGGAATGAGAGATACCCTCCAGCGAATCCGAGATGGGATGGGCGAAATCATACATCGGGTAGATGCACCAATCATCACCGGTGCGGTTGTGGTGGCTGTGCTGGATACGGTAAATTACCGGGTCACGCATCACGAAATTAGGCGATGCCAGGTCGATTTTGGCACGCAGGGTGTACTGGCCGTCGGCATATTTACCGGCGCGCATTTCCTCAAAAATCCGCAGGCTTTCCTCTATCGGGCGGTCACGATAAGGCGATACCGCAGGCACACCGATACTGCCGCGATACTCCCGCATCTGCTCGGCCGAAAGCTCACAGACATAGGCTTTGCCGGCCTTTATCAGCTCGACGGCGTATTCATACATTTTCTCGAAGTAATCCGAAGCAAAGAACAGGTTGTCCTGCCAGTCAAAGCCCAGCCAGCGCACGTCAGCCTTGATGGAGTCCATAAATTCCTCCTCCTCTTTGGAGGGGTTGGTATCGTCAAAGCGCAGATTGCAAATGCCGCCGAATTTCTTGGCAGTGCCGAAATTCAGGCAAATGCTCTTGGCGTGGCCGATATGCAGATAACCGTTGGGCTCGGGCGGGAAACGGGTATGCACCGCGTCACAATGCCCCTCTTTGGTATCGGCGACGATCTCATCGTGGATGAAATTGCCCGCCATCACTTTTTCTTCTGCCGCTTTTTCTTGAATTTCTGCCATTGATGGTCGCTCCTTGTATGGGGCGGCGGCGGGCAATCCCAAAAGAACCCTGCCGACACCTTGTCTTTTTCACTCTATCTTATTATTTTAATTCATCTGCGGAATTTTAGCAATAGTTTGATAAAAAAGTTTTGCACCGCCCGTTTCAGTTTACCGATAGTCTGCCCGCGGCGGCGGCAAAAACACCAAAAAGCGGCCGGGAGATTGCTCCACAGCCGCTTTTTTATTCTGCATTATCGGTATCATCGGCACGATCCGCATTTTCGGCATCTTCGGCAAAATTTTCGGCGGAGCTTTGCCGCATCGCCTGCACCAGACGCCCCAGAGCATCTATCTCGGCCTGCGTCAAGCCGTGCGTATGGATGACTTCCGGGTGCGTTTGGTCGGTAAACACCAGCGCATCCACCGAGAGATCCAGCAGTTCCATCATACGAAAAAGCAGCGGCACGGACGGCTTGCGTTTACCACTTTCCATATGCTTGAGATGCCCAGGCGTGATATTCAACAACTCCGAAAGCTGCTCTTGTGTCAAATCTCTACGCATCCTCGCTGTGCGTATAGCTTCACCCAATTTCCAATCCTTCATAACGCCCAGCCCCCTTTGGGGTTATCTTAAAGCACTTGTAAACTATTGAAAATGCACTTTGCGTATGCTATTATATGGTCTGTAAGATCACCTTGCGTTATGCAAAAAAGGAGTGAACGACACTATGACCGACGAGAAAAAAACGGCCGCCATCAACTGGGAACAAAGATACCTCGAGCTGCGCTTTGTCCACGAGCAGATGCAGAACAAATACAACTCTCTGCAGCAAAGCCACCGCACGCTGCAGGACGAGCACCAACGGCTGGAAACCGCATACCTCCAGCTTTGCAGCCGCCGCCTGCGCCCCGAAGATCCCGATGATTACTGGCGCATAACGATGGACGATATTGAGCGCAGACTGAAAATAGTCGAATTGCAGTCGGAGATTTTGCTGCGAAATCTATCACACGGCAGGACGATCGACTATGGCAGATTCAGCACCGCCTGCAACACCCTTGCCACGCCGTATACCGACCAACCCATCGACCGGGACAACAAATAACACCCCCACAAACCCATAAAAAAAACTGCCGCCGCTTACCCCACAAGCGTTTCAGCAGTTTTTTATTTTTTTCGTAATTTGACTTTGAGAACGCTATCCCAAATCAAATTTTTTCGCCGCGTCAAATAACCGCATCAAATATCGGAGCGACCGGCCAGTGCCCGCCCCAGAGTCACCTCATCGGTGTATTCCAGATCGCCGCCTACCGCCACACCATAGGCCAGACGGCTGACACGGATGCCCAGCGGCTTGATGAGCCTGGCCAGATAAAGGGCAGTCGCCTCGCCCTCCACACCGGTATTGGTGGCCATCACCACCTCACGGATATTGCCGCCGCGCAGACGCTGCATCAGGCTGTCCATATTCAGCTCTGCCGGGCCGATACCCTCCATCGGCGAGAGCGCACCGTGCAGCACGTGATACAGCCCGTTGAATTGCCCCGTACGCTCCATAGCTATACAATCGCCGGGGTGCTCCACCACGCAGATCACCGAGGCGTCACGCTGTTCATCACTGCACACCGGGCAGACCTCATCATCCGTCAGATTGCCGCACACCGCACAGCGGCGCACTTTCTCCCGGGTGGCGGTGATAGCCCGCGCCAAACCGACCGCATCGGCTTCCCTTGTGTTCAGCAGATGCAGTGCCAGCCTTTGCGCCGTCTTGGGGCCTACCCCCGGCAGTTTATTCAGATAGCTTATCAATTCCTCCACCGAGGGCGGATAAAAATACATACTCATAATGCTTTAGAAAGGCATTTTGATGCCTTTGGTGACAGCACCCATACGGCTGTTGGAAATCTCGGCTGCCTTGCCCATAGCATCATTGATAGCTGCCAGGATCATATCCTCCAGCATTTCCACGTCATCGGGGTCTACTGCCTCGGGGCTGATCTTGATAGCACGCACCTCGTTGGCACAGGTCACGGTTACCTTCACCGCACCGCCGCCGGCAACGCCTTCTACCTCGGTTTCTTTCAATTCTTCCTGCATACGGGCTACATCCGCCTGCATTTTCTGCGCCTGACGCATAATAGCCTGCATATCCATTCCTCTTGCCATTGTGTTTCCTCCTCCAAACAAAACAGATCGCCATATTTTATATATTATACCACAACTCGGTGGATGTTCAAAATCTTTTTCCCGGTCAGGGAATGCTTTAGGGTGCTATACGATAGACTGCTGCTCCTCCGAGGGGCAAAGCAACCCTGACCCCTCTTCTCACAGCCCGCCCACAGCCACCCAAATTAATTTCGTGTCCCGTGTGTGCTGCACCTGCGGCTTCGCACACACGGACCGTTCGGGGTCAGGACTGCTTTGGGTGCTGCAAGATATTTGTCTGCTCCGCCATCAACTTGCCGAACAGCAAACGAGCGCAGCAACGCCTGCGATCACCCAACCAACGACAGAAACACCAAAAACCACCCCAGCCCGCACACATGAGGCAAAGGCGCAGCCCCGTAGGGGCGAATCGCCGTGCATCGT
>JAFQHB010000125.1 GCA_017398165.1 Bacillota bacterium | reverse complement strand
TCATTGGCTGATTTCAGCAGTGCAGCATTCAGCAGCTCGCCCAGCACGAAATCCTCCCCCGCCAGCAGACCGGCACTGCTTTCGCCCACCGCAGACGCAGCGGGAGTCACCGTCACCTCTCTATCCAGCGGCGCAATATCCAGGCACAGCAGTGCCGTCAGTATCTTGGTGGTGCTGGCCGGCGGGCGCGGCGTATAGCCATCCTGCTCCCACAATACCTGCCCTGTTTCCGCATCCAGCAGTAAAGCCCCGGCGGCAGATACCACCGGCTCGGCACACCATACCGGGGATGCCGCCAACAGCCAATACCCTATCAGCCCGCCCAGCAGCAGGCGGCGCACAGCACTCCCGTTCATTGAGCCGCACTTTCCCAGGCTATATTATCGCTGACGGTGTAAAAACCCAGCCCCAGCCCGTGCAGCTCCCGCAGCATAGTATCCAACCCCTGCAGCGTCCGCTCATCCGGGCTCAGCACGATAAAGCTGCCCGGACGCACCTCCGCCAGTACCGCGGCCAGCATATCCTCGGGTGAGCTGCTGCTCCAGCTTCCGGCATCAATACTGCCGATGACGAACATCAGCCCGGCATCGGCCGCAGCCCGGCGCACCTCATCACCGGCCGCCCCATAAGCCGCAAGATACACCAGCGGCTTCTCTCCGCAGGCCTCCGCGATCTGCCGGTTGGTTTCCTGCAGCGCGGCACGGTTCTGCTCCTGATCCAGATTGTTCGGATCCACACCGTCCAGCCCGTAATTGCCGAGCTGATGCCCTCCGGCAGATATCGCCAGCACCAGATCGGCCTGCTCCTCGGCCAGAGTATCACTGATAAAAAACGTTGCCCGGGCCGAATTGGCGGCCAATACCTCCAAATGGCGGCGCAGGCATTCAGCATCCACCGAGCTGTCCGCCACGAAAAGCAGACTTACGGCGTTATTGCGCTCATCCCCGGCGTAAACAACAGGCGGCAGTGTATTGTTCAGCCCGGCGTTCACCCATTGTGCCACCTGCTGGTTATCTCCCAGTATCTTCATCGTTATCACCAGACTCAAGGTAACCGCCAGCAGGGACATACTGCTCAACAGCCGCCGGCTGATATAAATTATCCGCATACCACGCACCTCCACAAAAAAAACTCTCATAAGCATATCGATGCATGTCAAATGCACTACCAATGCTTATGAGAGTCGTATGCGGTTTATGCCGTCAGCGTATTAGAGAAGAGCCTTGCGGGAAAGCTTGATCTTGCCCTGCGGATCAATACCGATGACCTTGACGGTGATGGTATCGCCCTCTTTGCAGATATCGGTCACCTGAGCAACACGCTTCTTGTCCAGCTCAGAGATGTGAACCATACCTTCCTTGCCCTTGCCGCCGAATACACCGGGGATAATCTCAACGAAAGCACCGAAATCCTTCACGCCGACTACCTTGCCGGTGTATGTCTCGCCTACCTGAGGCTCGGCAATGATAGCGTTGATGATATCCTGAGCCTTCTGGCCTGCTGCAGCGTCCACGCAGGCGATAGCAACTCTGCCGTCATCCTCAATATCGATCTGAGCACCGGTCTCCTCCACGATGCGGCGGATAGTCTTGCCGCCCGAGCCGATAACGTCGCGGATCTTATCAGGATGGATGCTCATACTGATGATGCGCGGAGCATTAGCCGAGACTTCTTTTCTGGGCTCAGCAATACAATCCAGAATCTTGCCCAGAATGAATGCACGACCTTCTTTGGCCTGTGCCAGAGCGTTAGTCAAAATCTCTTTATTGATACCGGCGATCTTGATATCCATCTGGATAGCGGTAACACCCTTGGCAGTACCTGCTACCTTGAAGTCCATATCGCCCAGGAAGTCCTCCATACCCTGAATATCGGTCAGGATAGTCATATTCTCGCCATCGCTGATCAGACCCATAGCCACACCGGATACCGGGGCAGAAATAGGCACACCGGCAGCCATCAGGCTCATAGTGCTGCCGCAGACGGATGCCATAGAGGTCGAACCGTTGCTCTCGATAGCCTCGGATACCAGACGCAGTGCGTAGGGGAATTCTTCCTCGCTGGGGATAACAGGCTCCAGCGCGCGCTCAGCCAGCGCACCGTGACCGATCTCGCGGCGACCGGGGCCACGCATCGGGCGGGTCTCGCCGGTGCTGTACGGCGGGAAGTTATACTGATGCATATAACGCTTGGATGTCTGCAGACCCAGACCGTCCAGAGTCTGTGCCTCACCCAGAGTACCCAGCGTGCAGACATTCAATACCTGAGTCTGACCGCGGGTAAAGAGTGCCGAACCGTGAACCTTGCCGAGAATATCCACCTCGCAGGTGATCGGACGTACCTCATTCAGCGCACGACCGTCGATACGCAGCTTGTCCCGCGCAATCATAGTACGGAATACTTCTTTTTCCATTTTGTCGATAAACTTGGCGATGTTGGCCTGCTCGCCCTCGTACTCCTCACCCGCGAAACGCTCGGCAATAGCAGCCTTGGTAGCCTCCAGCAGATCCTCGCGCTCCTGCTTGGGCAGCTTCTCCACAGCACAGCGGTTTACGGCCTCAGCCAGCTCGTCCTTGTATGCCATAATGGCGGCTTCCAGCTCGCCTGCTACGTGTTCTTCCTCGAAAACTTCCTTCTCCTTGGCCAGACCCATCTCCAGCGCCTCAGCACGGAAATCCTCGATAAAAGCAACGATGCGCTTGATCTCCTCATGCGCCGTCAGGATAGCATCCAGGATGACCTCCTCAGATATCTCCTTGGCGCCGGCTTCTACCATCAT
>JAFQHB010000124.1 GCA_017398165.1 Bacillota bacterium | reverse complement strand
GTAAGAGGGATTTTTGTGTGCTTTATCAGTTCATCATACCAGCAGCATACGGTCATCATCCAGCACAGTATGGCTTTTCTGGTGGAAGAGCTCCAGCAGCTGCGGGACGGTCATCTGTTCGCGTTCCTTGCCGCTGATATCCAGAATTACAGTGCCGTTATTCATCATAATTGTGCGGTTGCCCATCTCCAGCGCCGAGCTGATATTGTGGGTAATCATCATAGTAGTGATATTATCGTTTTTAACGATTTTATCCGTCAGCTCCAGCACTTTCTCGGCAGTTGCCGGGTCCAGAGCCGCTGTATGCTCATCCAGCAGCAGCAGCTTGGGCGTGACCATAGTAGCCATCATCAGCGTCAGTGCCTGCCGCTGACCGCCGGAGAGCAGGCCGACCTTGCTTTTCAAACGATTTTCCAGACCCAGACCCAGCTCAGAGAGCTTTTCCTGAAAGAAAGTACGTTCTTTGTTGGTGATGCCAAAGATAGAACGCTGCTTGTTGGCACGCAGATAAACGAGAGCCAGATTTTCCTCGATAGTCATATTCGGTGCAGTACCGCGCAGCGGATCCTGAAAGAGCCTGCCTATCTGACGGGCACGCTGATATTCCGGCTGAAAAGTGATATCCCGGCCGTCCAGCCGGATACTGCCGGAATCCAGCAGGAAGCTGCCGCCGATAGCATTAAAGACGGTACTCTTGCCGGCGCCGTTGCTGCCGATGATACTGACAAAATCACCCGGTGCAAGGTGCAGCGAAAGGTCGCACAGAGCCTGCTTGGCATTAGGGGTACCTTTATTAAAAGTCTTGTTGATATTACGCAATTCCAGCACGGGTCAATCCTCCCTGGATGAGCTATTGAGATCTTTTTTGGCGTTGCGCTTCAGCCTGGCAAGCTCGATCTTTTCCTTTATAGCGGGCCAGGATATCGACAACGCTACAATAATGGCCGAGATGAGCTTCAGATTAGATGCCGAAAGCGATGTAGTGATCGCAAAAGCGATAATGAGACGGTAAATGATCGAACCGACCATTGTGCCGATAATGCAGCGGATCATACTGCCGCGCCCGATGATAGCCTCACCGATAATCAAAGATGCCAGACCGATAACAACCATACCGGTACCGGTCGTGATCTCGGAATAAAGCTGATACTGCGCCAGCATCGCACCGGAGAGTGAAACCAGAGCATTGGCGATGCACAGCCCCAGCGTGATGGTCCACTCCGGATTGATAGAGGATGAGCGTACCAGATCGGGATTATCACCGGTCGCCCGGACGGAAAGCCCGGCGCCACTTTTCAGGAAAAGCAGCATCAACAGGGAAACGATCAGGACTATCACCGTAATCACGATCAGTTTGGTGTAGGGGCCAGGCAGCCACTGTGCTGCCATAGTGTAGACAGTATCCTTTTTGAGCAGCGGCACGTTGGCGCGGTTGCCCATTATCATCAGGTTAATAGAATAAAGGGCTGTCATAGTAATAATACCGGCCAGGATAGAGGGCACCTTCAGCTTGGTCTGCAGCAGTGCGGTGACGCCGCCTGCCAGAGAGCCGGCGATCAGCGCCATAAACAAACCCAGTATAGGGTGCCCGGCCAGAGTAGCAACAGCACTGACTGCACAACCCAATGTGAAACCGCCGTCCACTGTCAGATCGGCAACGTTAAGAATACGAAAGGAGAGGAAGAGGCCAAGCGCGACAAGACTGTAAATCAGACCCTGTTCCAGCGTGCCTTGCAAGAGTGTTAAAGACATATCAGTTAATCCGTTAAAGTTTTTTTAATAAAGGGCAGGGGAGGATTATTCAGCGATATATTTGCTGACATCAACGCCGATGGCAGCAGCAGTATCAGGGTTGACGGTCACGCTGTATTCGGTCATAGATTCGACGGGATTTTCAGCGATGGTCTCGCCGTCGATCAGTATACGAATCAGCATATCGGCAGTCTGCTTGCCGAGCTGGGTATAGTTGACGCCGACAGTAGCCAGACCGCCGTCATTTACCATAGAGTCAGCCGCTACATAAACCGGGATCTGGTTGCTGTTGGCGATCTCAGCTACGTTGCTCATAGCGGATGCCACGGTGTTGTCAATAGGCAGGAAGAAAGCATCGACTTTGCCGATCAAAGACTGGGCAGCGGTAGTAACCTCACCGATATTGGTAACGAAAGCTTCTTCATAGTGGATATTGTTGGCATCCAGATAAGCTTTGGCGTCATTGATAACGGAAACAGAGTTGACCTCGCCCATATTATAGATGAAGCCATAAGAAGCAACTTCCGGGGTCAGTTCTTCGGCCAGACCAAAGATGGCGCTGACGTCAATAACATCAGAAATGCCGGAGATATTGCTGTCAGGGGCATTCGGATCTGTTACCAGCTCAGCCGCAACAGGATCGGTCACCGCCGAGAAGATGATCGGGATATCGGTGGTAGCGGCAGCAGCACTCTGGGCGGCTACGGTTGCGATAGCGACGATAGCGTCATCCTTATTGGCAACGAATTTCTGGGTGATGGTGTTCATAGTAGAGGGGTCATTCTGGCCGTTCTGGTAATCCAGTGCGATAACATCAGCATAGCCCTGGGCGGCTATCTCATCCTCGATAGCTGTACGAATTTCATCCAGAGAGGGGTGTTCTACCATCTGGAGCAGACCAACGGTATATTCAGCATCATTGGAAACAACAGCATCATCACCGCCGGAGCAGGCAGTCAGACCGGTCAGCATAGTCAAACCAAGCAGCAGAGAAACAAACTTTTTCATATCACATTACCTCGTTTCAAAAAATTTTGTATTAAAAATAAATACGACCTGTCCTTACATAAACATAAGGACAGGTCGGTTAATACCTGCGGTGCCACCTTAATTGCCGGCAATAACAAGCCGGCCAGCTCATCAGAGTTCTATCAAACTCCTTGCTCTGTAACGGGAGCGCCCGTTCAAAACTACTAAAACAGCTGTCAAAGCTATTCGTTCATCCGACCCTCAACGGTCCATTTGTCTAATCCGCTTTCTGCCGTACTCGCAGCAACGACGGCTCTCTGTAAGTGCGCTATTAGTTTTATCTCCGTCTCATCGGTTTATAGGGCTATTATAAGCATACGCAGTGGTTTTGTCAAGCATTTTTTTGTGATTTTGGCGGGTATTTTTATGATGTATGGGTATAAAGCGGCTTGATTTTCTCGCGATATACCTTGATAAGTACCAGGACGGTCATCAGCAGCGAGCAGCATTCGGCTATCAGGAAGGCAAACCAGACATTATTCAGCACACCTGTCAAAGAGAGCAAATAGGCGCTCGGCAGCAATACGAAAAGCTGACGGCAGAGTGATATCAGCATACTGAAGATACTGTGATCCAACGCCTGAAATACCGAACCGCAAATAATACAAAAACCTGCCACCAGAAAATGCAGCGAAATAATACGCAGCATCGGTACACCGATCTCAATCAATTCTGCCGTGGGGTTAAACATATTGAGAAGTGTAACCGGCATTATCTGCATTATGGCAACACCGACTGCCATAATGCTCACAGCATAGGTAATACTGAGCTTGATAACTTTGACAAGACGCTCGGGCTTGCGGGCGCCGTAATTATAGGCAACGATCGGGACCATGCCGCTATTCAGGCCAAAGACCGGCATAAAGACGAAGCTCTGCAATTTGAAATAAACATTAAAAGCCGCAACTGCTGCATCAGAGAATGACAGCAGGATTTTATTCAGGCAGAAAGTCATAACAGAGCCAATGGATGTCATAATGATCGAAGGCAGACCTACAGAGTATATACGCTTGATGATAGTGCCGTTGGGGCGAAATCCGCGCATCGAATGGAACTGGATGTCCTTATTTACCTTGAGGTTAAAGAATACAGCCAGCAGCATAGCGCAAAGCTGAGCGGTGACCGTAGCCAGTGCCGCACCCTTGATACCCAGCTCCGGGAAGGGGCCCAGACCGAAAATCAGGATAGGGTCAAGCACGATATTGATTATTGCGCCAAAAGCCTGCGTTATCATACTGTAAAAGGTTCGGCCCGTCGAGAGCAGCAGGCGTTCAAAGGTGATCTGCCCAAACAACGGGATGCAGAAGAACATACAAATAAAGAGATAATCCTGGCCGTATTCAATAATACGGGGAATATCTGTTTGTACGGTAAAGAATATACGGGTAACGAATAAAGCCAGCACCATACACATCAGCGCACTGATCAGTTCGAGGAAAATACCGTTGGCAGCGGTCTGGTTGACCAACTTCTGGTTTTTCTCACCCAGGCTCTTGGAAAGCAGTGCATTGATACCGACACCCGTACCGAGGGCCACCGACATCATCAGGTTTTGCAGCGGGAAGGACAGGCCTACAGCCGTGAGAGCATCCTGATTGATATACGATACCCAGATACTGTCTACGATGTTATACAGCGCCTGTACCAGCATTGAAATGATCATAGGGATAGACATAGTGAGCAGCAGCTTGTTGACTGGCATAACGCCCATTTTATTTTCTCGCATCTGTGCGGTTGCGTTTTCTGTCATATGTTTGATTACTTCCTTGATTGATAATAGCTTATATGAGATAATGGCTTAGTAATAGCCTAAACAGCACGATAGTTTAACGCTTATGCAGGAATTCTTTTACGAAAAACTGTATCAGGCGAACAGATTCCTCGATGCCGACACTGCTGTTGATAACCAGATCATAGTTATGGGCGTCATCCCATTTGTTCAGCGTCATATATTTGTAATACGCCGCACGTTCTTTATCTATTTTGGCAGCAAACGCGGCCGGGTCTGCAACGTCATCCCGGTATTCCTCCCTGATGCGTCTGATCTTCTCCTCCAGCGGGGCGTGGATAAAAACCTTGATGCAGCGGGGATTATCCCGCAAAATATGATCGGCACAGCGCCCTACGATTACGCACGAGCCTTTCTCGGCAGCCTCCCGGATAACCGTGCTCTGCGCCAGATATACCTGATCGGAGAGGGGGAGAGCGCCGCTGTTGGTGATAAT
>JAFQHB010000009.1 GCA_017398165.1 Bacillota bacterium | reverse complement strand
TGAGCCGGAGCACGTGCTTATAATCTCGGGCGATCACCTTTATAAAATGGAGTATAACGCTATGCTGAATTACCACAAGCAGAGCGGGGCGGAGCTTACGGTATCCGTCATTGAGGTGCCGATGGAGGAGGCCAGCCGCTTTGGTATCATCACCGCCGCGGAGGACGGCAGGATCTGCAAATTCACCGAAAAGCCGGCCGAGCCGGACAGCAACCTGGCATCCATGGGTATCTACATATTCAACTGGCCGGTGCTGAAAGCCGCACTGCTGGAGGATGCGGCCAATGAGGCATCTGACCACGATTTCGGCAAGAACGTCATCCCGATGCTGCTCTCCCAGGGCAAGAAGCTCTATGCCTATGGGTTTGCGGGCTATTGGCGTGATGTAGGCACTATCGATAGCTATTATCAGGCGAATATGGAGCTGCTGGCCGAAAACACCGAGTTTGACATCTTCGCCGGGGATATGCGGATATTCAGCAATTCCAATATTTACCCGCCGCATTATGCGGGCGAGCAGGCAGAAATCGCCAACTGTCTGGTATGCAACGGCAGTACCATCCTGGGCGAGGCGCGCAATTCGATACTCAGCTCCGGCGTTTATATCGGCCGCGGGGCCAAGGTGTATGATTCGATACTGCTGCCGGGGGCGCGGGTAGAAAACGGCGCCAGAGTAATGCGCGCCATCATCGGCGAAAACGCGGTGGTAGAGGTCAATGCTTACTTCGGCAGTATGGATGCCGCACAGCCGATATCGGTGGCCGGTGACGGCGAGAAGATAATCGACGATCTGTGGAGTAGGGGGGATATCTGATGAGGCACAATATTCTGGGCCTGGTGTCCTGTAATTACACCAATGATGCTTTTGGCAATCTGACGGCGGCGCGTCCGGTGGCGTCCATCCCGTTTGGCGGGCGGTATCGTCTGCTGGATTTCATACTTTCCAATATGGTAAACGCCGGAATGCGGACTATCGGCATCATCACGCCGTATTATTACCGTTCGATACTGGATCACGTAGGTGCGGGCAAAGAATGGTCGCTGAATCGCAAAAGCGGCGGTATGTTCATTCTGCCCGGCTCGATCTACGGTCTGAAGAATGCGCGCGGGATGTTCCTGCTGCGTGATATCATCGGCAATCGCTCTTATCTGGATCGCAGCACCGCAGATCACGTGCTGCTTTCGGGCAGCAATAAGATATTCAATATGGATCTGCTGCCGTTTTTTGAGGCGCACCGGGCATCGGGCGGCGGCATTACTCTGCTGTATAAGCACATCAATGACGCCACCGCCAAGGAGGGGCTTTTCCTGCAGCAGGATGGCGGTGCTGTGACCGCTATCCGGCAGGAAGCCGTCGGGGCAGCCGATCTCTTTATGGATTGCCTGCTGATCGACCGCAAGCTGCTGCTGAATTTCATCGATTGGTATCAGACTATCGGTTATATTGATATTATGGATATCATTACGGAAAATCTGGATAGCCTGCAGGTGGGCGCATATGGCTTTGATGGCTATCTGGGCTCTATCGACAGTGTCAGCGATTATATGAACTGCTCGATGGATCTGCTGCGCGATGACGTGCGGCGCGAGCTTTTCTACGGCGAGGGCAAGATCTATACCAAGGTGCAGGATACCGCGCCTGCCAAGTATGCTGAGGGTTCCCGCGTGCTGAATTCGCTGGTGCCGACCGGCTGCATCATCGAGGGCACTGTGGAGAACAGCATACTCTTCCGCGGGGTGACGGTCGGCAAGGGTGCTGTCATTAAGAACAGCGTCATTATGCAGAAATGTGAGATCGGCCCCGGTGTGGTGCTGGAGAACGTGATCTGTGATAAGCTGGTCAAGATCAGCAGCGAGCACAAACTCTTTGGCCGGGCGGGCAAGCCGCTGGTGCTGGCCAAGCAGAGCGAGATATAATACATAAAAGCAGACCGGGGGACATAAAAATGCGCGATGAGAAATACAAGGTGATATATGCCAGCTTTGAGGCGGCGCCGTTTTTCAAAACGGGCGGTCTGGGCGATGTGGCGGGCAGCCTGCCGGCAGCATTACAGCGGGCAGGGGCTGATGTGCGCGTTATGCTGCCCAGACTGGCGGCGCTGAATGCGGACTTTGCGGCCCGGCTGCGGCACGTGGCGGATTTCTGCGTGCCGCTGGGCTGGCGGCAGCAATACTGCGGTATAGAAGAGCTGGTGCATCAGGGCGTCACCTATTATTTCATTGATAACGAGTATTACTTTAAGCGTGAGCAGCCCTATGGCTACGGTGATGATGCCGAGCGCATCGCTTTCTTCTCCAAGGCGATACTGGAGGCTCTGCAGCATCTGCCGGGGTTCTTCCCGGATATATTGCATTGTAACGACTGGCACACCGCCCTGTGTCCTGTCTTTCTGCGCGAGCAGTATATGCAGGCGCCGTGCTATGACCGGCTGAAAACAGTATTCAGCGTGCATAATCTGAAGTTCCAGGGGGTGTTCGGCGGGGATGTGCTGGGCGATATACTGGGTCTGCACGAGAGTGCCGCCGCCCGTGGGCAGCTGATGACCGGGGACTGCATCAATTACCTGCGCGGTGCTGCGTGCTACAGTGACCGCCTGCTGACGGTGAGCCCCACCTATGCCGAGGAAATATGCACCCCGGCCTGCGGCGAGGGGCTGGAGGAGATATTCTGCCGCCGCCGGGGGGTGCTGCGCGGCATATTAAACGGCATCAACACCGCAGAGTATGACCCGGCACACGATACGCAGATCCCGGCGCAATTCAGCACGGCGGATATGGCCGGCAAAGCGGTGTGCAAGCGTGAGCTGCAGCAGCGGCTGGGGCTGGCCGTGCGGGATGACGTGCCGCTGGCGGTGCTGGTGAGCCGCCTGACCGAGCAAAAGGGCATCGACCTGCTGCTGCATATCCTGCCGGAGCTGCTGGGGTATGATATCCAGGTGGCGGTGCTGGGCGTGGGCGAGCCGCACTACGAGCAGGCTTTCCGGCATTTTGCCGCCGCTCAGCCCGATAAGTTTGCCTGCAGCCTGACTTTCAGCGATGCGCTGGCGCATCAGTTTTATGCCGGGGCGGATATGCTGCTGATGCCCTCGCGGTTTGAGCCGTGCGGGCTTTCGCAGATGATCGCCATGCGCTACGGCGCACTGCCGGTGGTACGCGAGACAGGCGGCCTGAAAGACAGCGTGCAGCCTTATAACTGCACCGATGGCAGCGGTAATGGCTTCAGCTTTGCGAATTATAACGCGCATGAGCTGCTGTATACTTTGCAGGCGGCGCTGCGGCTGTGGCGTCAGCCTGGGGATTGGCAGCGGCTGGCGGGGCAGGCGATGGCGACGGATAATAGCTGGCAGCGCTCGGCCGGGGAGTACACGGCCGTTTACCGGGGGCTGCTGGCGGAATAATACAGTTCTGCGGCAGGCAGATAACCAGGAATAAGTTTGGCGAAAAACGGCAGAAAGGTGGCGGCACATTGGAGGTACGGCATAATTCGCATCAGGATACATACCGGCGGCCTTTTGGGGCGCAGCCGGTGGGCGGCAGTGTGCATCTGGCGCTGGATGTACGGGATGGCGGCGGGATCAGCGGGGTCAGCCTGCGTATCTGGCAGGATGGCGTGGGCGAAACTCTGCTGCCGATGCAGGCGGAGGCACTGCCCGACGGTATGGTGCGCTGGGCTGTCGATGTGCCGCTGCCGGATGAGCCGGGTCTGCTGTGGTATTATTTCCTGCTGCGGCAGGCAGACGGCGGCGTGATCTTTTACGGCTGTGCCGGGGACGGTACGGGCGGTGCGGGGCACATATGGCAGTCTGAACCTCCCTCCTGGCAGATCACCGTGTACCGGCCGCAGCAGGTGCCGGAGTGGTTTCGGCGGGCGATATGCTACCAGATATTCCCCGATCGCTTTGCCCGGGGGGATGACTGGTGGGATTGCCAGCAGCGGGCGGCGCTGCCTGCGGATTGGCGCGGCAGCACACGGCTGGTGCAGCAGGGCTGGTATGATACGCCTTTCTATGGGCGCGGGCCGCGCGGCGAGGTGATACGCTGGCCTTTTGCGGGCGGCAATCTGCGGGGTATCCGCGGCAAGCTGCTCTACCTGAAGAGTCTGGGAGTATCGGCGGTGTATCTGAATCCGATCTTTCTGGCGACATCCAATCATAAATACGATACTGCGGATTATCACCGCATCGACCCGAGCTTCGGTGATGCGGCGGAGTTTCGTGCGCTGGCGGCGGATGCGGCACGGCTGGGCATCCGTCTGATTCTGGACGGTGTATTCAGCCATACCGGCGCCGATAGCGTGTATTTCAATAAATTCGCCAATTTCCCCGGCCGGGGCGCGTATCAGGGGGTGGATTCACCGTATCATCACTGGTATAAATTCGGCGCGGATCGCGATGATTACGCCTGCTGGTGGGGTGTGGGCACACTGCCGGAGGTCGATGAGAATGTACCGGATTACCGGGATTTCATCTTTGGCGGTGCTGATAGCGTGGTGCGCCGCTGGCTGAGAGAGGGTGCATCCGGCTGGCGGCTGGATGTGGCGGATGAGCTGCCGGACAGCTTTATCTGCGGTCTGCGTGCCGCCGCGCGGGAGGAAAAGCCGGACGCGCTGATACTGGGCGAGGTCTGGGAGGACGCCAGCAACAAGCAGAGCTATGGCGAGAGCCGCAAATATCTGCTGGGCGGCGGGCTGGATGGCGTGATGAATTATCCTTTCCGTCGGGCGGCGGTAGAGCATCTGCTGGGGCGGCTGTCGGCGGCAGGATTGGCGGCACGTCTGCTGGCGCTGCAGGAGAATTACCCGCCCACGGCTTTGGCGGCGGCGCTGAATCTGGCAGGTACGCACGATACGCCGCGGGTGCTGACGGTACTGGGCGAGGCGCCGGAGCCGGACAGCGAGGCGGCTGCTGCGGCTTATCGCCTGCCGTCTGATAAGCTGGAGCTGGCGAAGCGGCGTCTTAAGCTGCTGGCGGCACTGCAATTTGCGATGCCGGGCGTGCCGTGCATTTACTACGGCGATGAGGCCGGGGTGCAGGGCTTTGCCGATCCGCTGAATCGTGCCACCTATCCCTGGGGGCGCGAGGACGGCGAGCTGCTGGCGTGGTATCGTCGGCTGGCGATGCTGCGGCAGGAATACCCGCTGCTGATCGACGGCGAATGCCGCCCGCTGGCATTGCATGAGGATGTATATGCCTGCCGCCGCTGGCAGGCGGCCGATGATAAATGCGGCGACGATACAGACGATAACGGCGAGGAAATATGGCTGCTGCTCAACCGCAGCGATGAGGCGCGCAGCATCAGCCTGCCGCTGGCGGGGTGCTGCTATGCGCGTGAATTGCTGAGCGGACGCGAGCTGACGGCTGACCCGGAGCAGGGCGCATTGACGTCGGAGCTGCCGGGACTGACGGCCGAGCTGTGGCTTTGCTGCCGTCGGGTACCTGATAAACCGCAGATGCAGCGGGCGGCGGGTGTGCTGTGTCACGTTACCTCGCTGCCGCAGACTGCCGGTGGCTGGATGGCGGCGGCGCGGCGTTTCGTGGATCTGCTGCAGGCCGCCGGGCAGAAGCTGTGGCAGATATTGCCGCTGTGCCCGGTGGGGGATAGCCTCTCGCCTTATTCGCCGCTTTCGGTGTTTGCACGGCACGAGGGGCTGGGCGCAGAAGCATTGGAGGCAGACGGTGTGCCGCCCGGTGATATGGCAGCCTATCGGGAGTTTTGCCGGGATAACGCCGACTGGCTGGATGATTTCGCGCTGTATCAGACACTGCGGCAGAAAAACGGCGGTGCTGCCTGGCAGGATTGGCCGGAGCAGGAGCGTGACCGGCACGATATGGCGGCGCTGCAGCGGCAATATGCCGCAGAGATGGAGTCTTGCCGCCGCCGGCAGTTTGCGGCTGTGCGGGCGTGGCGCGGTGTGCGTGAATACGCCAACAGCCGCGGTGTGCGGATAATAGGCGATTTGCCGGTATATACCGCGGCAGACAGTGCCGATACCTGGGCGCATCGTGATCTCTTCCTGCTGGATGCGGACGGCCGTCCGCTGGCAGGGGCCGGTGTGCCGCCGGATTATTTCTCGGCCGAGGGGCAGAATTGGGGCAACCCGCTGTATGATTGGGATGCTATGCGGCGTGACGGCTACCGCTGGTGGCTGCGGCGTCTGCAGCTTGCGCTGGCCGATCACGATTATCTGCGGCTGGATCATTTTCGCAGCTTTGCGGCTTTTTATGCTGTGCCGCGGGGGGATGCGCCGCGTGATGGCTATTGGCTGAAAGGCCCGGGGCGCGAGTTCTTCCGCTTTATCGAGAGCCGACTGGGGCGGCTGCCGCTGGTGGCAGAGGACCTCGGCACGCTGGATGAGGACGTTTACACTTTGCTGCGGCTGACGGGCTATCCCGGTATGGCGGTGTGGCAATTTGCCACAGGGCAGGAGCTGCAGGGAGAGAATGCGGCCTGGCTGGACGGCAGAGTGCTTTACAGTGGCACGCACGATAATCAGACACTGGCAGGTTGGCTGGCCGATAGCGGCAGTCGTGAGCCGATGCGTGAGGCGGCAGAGGTGATGGCACGGCTTTATGAATCGGCTGCGCCGTGGGTCATCGTGCCGCTGCAGGATATACTGGGTCTGGGTGATGAAGCGCGAATGAATGTGCCCGGTATCCCGGATGGGAATTGGCACTGGCGGGCGGATTGGCGACAGTTCTCTGAGGATTTGCCTGCCCGTCTGGTCGGGAAGATGCGGCAGGTTGGGCGGTAGCGACAGATATACCAAAAGAGATTGAGAGAAAACCAAATGGGGTGAATTGCGCTATGCGGGAGATGTTTTTTGATGCGGCGAGTGGGCTGACGCTGGATCTCGGCGGGATGGTACAGCCGCTGGATGCGGCGGCCAATGCGGATATGCTGGCGGCGGCGCTGCGGGATATGCAGGCGCTGGAGGCCGGTGCTATCGCGAACCCGGATGAGGAGCGGATGGTCGGGCATTATTGGCTGCGTGCGCCGGAGCTGGCGCCGGATGCGGCTATCACGGCGGAAATACGCCGGACAGCGGCAGATGTGCTGGATTTCGCGGCGGCGGTGCGCCGTGGTGATATCACAGGCGCGGGGGGCAGGGCTTTCCGTAATGCGCTGGTCATCGGTATCGGCGGCTCCAGCCTGGGGCCGGTCTTTGTATCGCGGGCGCTGCCGCAGGCGGCTGATGGTCTGCGTCTGTACTTTATTGATAATACCGATCCGGATGGTATGGATGCGGTGTTGGGCTCGCTGGCGGATGAATTGGCCGAGACTATGGTTATCGTCATCAGCAAAAGCGGCGGTACTATCGAAACACAGAACGGCCTGATAGAGACCAGAGAGTTTTTTGCGGCACGGCAGGTGGATTTTTATGCCAATGCGGTACGCATCACCCAGAAGAACAGTGCCTTTGATACCGCGCCTGATGCCGGACGCTGGCTGGCGGCTTTCCCGATGTGGGATTGGGTCGGTGGGCGTACGTCGGTGCTTTCGGCGGTGGGCTTGCTGCCGCTGGCACTGCAGGGTGTCGATTGCCGGGCGCTGCTGGCCGGTGCTGCGGATTGTGATGCGCTGACCCGGCGTGAGTATGCCGCTAACCCGGCGCTGCAATTAGCACTGGCGTGGTATCAGGCGGCCGGGGGTGTGGGCGGCACTACTATGGCGGTGCTGCCGTATAAGGATCGGCTGGAGCTTTTCAGCAAGTATCTGCAGCAGTTGGTGATGGAATCGCTTGGCAAGGAATTTGACCTGACCGGGCGGCGGGTGCAGCAGGGACTGGCGGTGCTGGGCAATAAAGGCTCGAGCGACCAGCATTCTTATGTGCAGCAGCTGGTGGCCGGGCCGGATAATGTGCTGGTGGTCTTTATCGAGGTGCTGCGCGATCGTGCCGGGGCATCGCCCATCGTGCGGGAGGAAAGTACCTCGGGTGATTATCTGCAGGCTTTTTTGTGGGGTACTGCCGGGGCGCTGGCCGATCACGGCAAGAACAGCCTGTGCATCACCGTGCCGGAGGTTTCGGCATATTACATCGGTATGCTGATTGCCCTTTTTGAGCGGGCGGTCGGTTTTTATGCCTCGTTTGTCGGTATCAATGCCTATCATCAGCCGGCGGTGGAGTTTGGCAAGCGGGCGGCCGGAGAATTGATAGCGCTGAAGAATCGGGCGGTGGCATTGCTGCGGGAGCATCCCGGGCAGGGCTATACCGCAGCCGGTCTGGCGGATGCGCTGGGATACGCTGATACCGGGCGTTTGTGGCATATCCTGCGGCATCTGGCGGCTAATGATAATGGGATAGCCTGCCGTGGGGATAGGCCGGATGAGATGCTGTTTGAGTTTTTGGCTTGAATTTACGGTTTGAGTTTACTGATGAGGTTTTTCTTAAACATAGTAAGTTTTTAGGGTG
>JAFQHB010000123.1 GCA_017398165.1 Bacillota bacterium | reverse complement strand
GGCGAGGATGCGGCCCACTATATCTCCACTGCTAAAGCGGAATACCCCCACGTGGGCAGTACCGCCGCCCTCACCGATGATATCCAGATCCTTCATCAGCTCGTTATTGATGACGTCCAGCACGTGCTCGATCTCCGTCATATCCGCGCCGAATCTTTCGCGGATGCGCCCCACCACCTTCTGCACGTACTGCGTGCTCAGGTTATAATAATTGTAATACTTATCCGTCACCTTCAGATGGTATTCGCGCCGGTCATTCTCGGATTGTACTTTCTCGATATAGCCCTTTTTGATGAGGCTGTTTACCTTATAGGCGGCATTCGGCGGCGATATATTGATGAACGAAGCAAACTCCTGCACCGTCGGCTCCTGCAGGGCGTGGATGATCTCGACACAAAAAGTCTCCACTGTAGAAAGCGAAGTCTCACGCTCGTTGATCTGGGCAAACATCTCCTGATAAAAATGGATCTTGAATTTCATATATATCTCGGCGAAATTCTCCTCCATAGTCTTATCCTCAATGGGCTGATACGTCTTTTTTTCCTTGCTCTCTGCCATTTCCGACTCACCATATCCTTATATTTCCTGCTAAATTACTTCTGCACAGGCGGTATACTTCCTGCTGCCGGTGCACTAATTTTCATCATAATTCGCAAATCCCGCACCGATCAAATTGCAGTGGGGCAGGCGACAGGCAAGAGGGCGGCAGGGCAGTGGAGCATCATCAAAGAATCTGCTTACTCCACAGCCTCGTCAACAGCAAAAGAAAGCTCGGCCTGCGCCGCCACCCTGCCGTTGACACGTGCTACCGCCTGCCCAAAGCCCAGCGGCCCGCGGCGCTCGGTCAGTCTGCACTCCAGCTCCAGCACGTCACCCGGCTCTACCTTCGCCTTAAAACGCGCTTTCTTGACCCCGCCGAAGTATACCAGCCTGCCGGACTCGGCCGGATCAGTCAATATCGCTACCGCACCGACCTGCGCCAGTGCCTCCAATATCAATACCCCCGGCATTACCTTGCGCCCCGGGAAATGACCGCAAAAAAACTGCTCGTTAGCCGTCACACACTTGATACCGCGCGCACTCTCGCCCGGCACACATTCCTCGATACGATCCACCAGCAGGAAAGGATAACGATGCGGCAATATTTTCTCTATCTCGTTGATATTCAACTGCATATCAATCGACCTCTATTCCTCAAACTTCTTCAAAATCAGCGAAGCATTATGCCCGCCAAAGCCCAGCGAATTGGACATCGCCGCCGCGATATCACACCGGCGCGCCGCATTCGGCACGATATCCAGATCACAATCCGGGTCTGCCGCCTGATAATTGATAGTCGGCAGGATAATGCTGTTTTCGATCATCAGCGCCGTCAATACCGCCTCGACACCACCGGCAGCGCCCAGCAGATGCCCGGTCATCGACTTGGTGGAGCTGATCTGCACCTGCCCGGCATATTCACCAAAGGCCAGCTTTACCGCCATAGTCTCACCCTTATCATTCAGCGGGGTAGATGTACCGTGGGCATTGATATATGTGATATTCTGCGGCTGCATACCGGCGTCGGCCAGTGCCTGCCGCATGCAGGCCGCCGCACCCGAGCCATCGGCCAGCGGCGCAGTAATGTGGTGCGCGTCACAGTTGGCGCCATAACCCGCCACCTCACAATAAATATGAGCTCCGCGCGCTATGGCGTGCTCCAGCTCCTCCAGCACCACGATACCGGCACCCTCTCCCATAACGAAACCGCTGCGCTCCGCATCAAAAGGGATAGAAGCCCGCTGCGGGTCGCTACTCTCCGAAAGAGCCTTCATCGAGCTGAAGCCGCTGATACCCAGCCTGGTAATACTGGCCTCGGCACCGCCGCACACCATCATATCCGCATAGCCATCCCGCACCTGGCGGAAACCGTCACCGACAGCATTGGTGCCGCCCGCACAGGCCGTCACCGGGCAGGTACACATCCCGTTCAGGCCATATTCGATAGCAATATTCCCGGCCGCCATATTACCAATGACCATCGGGATGAAGTAGGGCGATACCCGGTCAAACCCACGCTCCAGGCCTTTCAAATGCTCCCGCTCGATAGTACCCAGACCACCGATACCACTCGATACGATCACCCCAATGCGGGAGGTATCCTCCTGAGCTGTATCCAGACCGCTGTCCCGTATCGCCTCGCCCGCCGCGATCAGTGCCAGCTGCGTATAACGATCCATCTTTCTGGCCTCTCGCTTATCGAGATAATCCTCCACCCGCAGGTCTTTTACCTCGGCCGCCAGCTTGACCCTGCCATCGGCGGTATCAAAAAGGGTGATGGGCGCTATACCGTTTTTACCCTCGGCCGCCGCCGCAAAGCTGTCCGCCGCATTATGCCCCAGTGGCGTGATAGCCCCCAGACCCGTCAAAACCACTCGTCTTTTCGTCATAAATACTGCTCTCCCTTCTTTTGGGCTACATCGCCATACCGCCGTCCACATTCAGCACGTGCCCGGTGATATACCCGGCCTGTACCGAGGCCAGAAATACCGCAGCCGCAGCCACGTCCTCCGGCTGGCCGGCTCTGGCGGCAGGTATATTTGCCAGCATTCTGGCCTGTGCCGCCTCAGGGATGGCAGCCGTCATAGCAGTCTCGATATATCCCGGTGCCAGTGCATTCACAGTCACACCGCGCCCGGCCAGCTCCTGCGCCAGAGATTTGGTCATACCGATGATACCGGCCTTGCTGGCGGCATAATTCACCTGACCGGCATTACCGTGCAGCGCCACCACACTGCTCAGGCTGATGATGCGCCCATAACGCCGCTTCATCATCCCGCGAGCCGCCCTTTTCATACACAGATAGCAGCCGCGCAGATTGATATTGATGACCTTGTCAAAATCCTCGTCGCTCATCCGTACCAGCAGTGTATCACGGGTGATACCGGCATTATTGATGAGGATATCCACACCGCCCAGTTCCTGCTCCACCCGGGCAAAGACAGCCTCCACATCCTCCGCCGAGGACACGTCGCCCTCCACAGCGATAGCCCGCACACCCAGCGCCGCACAGGCAGCCACTGTTTCCGCTGCTTCATCGCTGCCGCCGATATAATTTACCGCAATATTCGCACCCTCTGCCGCCAGCGCCAGACAGACAGCCCGGCCAATGCCGCGGCCGCCGCCGGTCACCAGTGCGGTTTTGCCATTGATCCCCAGATCCATAATTACAGTTCGCCCCCCAGAGCCTCGATAGTCTTACGCAGACTTTCCGCATCCTCCACCGTGTAGGTCTTGATATCGCGGGCAGTCTTGCGGATAAATCCGGATAACGCCTTGCCCGGGCCGATCTCCACCACAGTGTCGATACCGTGATCGGCCATATAGCGCACACTATCCTCAAAAAGCACACTGCTGTGTACCTGCTTCTCCAGCAGCTGCGGCAGGGTCTCGCCGCTCACCAGCGGCTGTGCCGTCGCGTTGAAGATAATCGGGAATTCCATCCGGCCAAAATCGGTTTGCTCAAAACGCAGGTGCAGCTTCCTGGCCGCCGGATCCATCAGAGAAGTATGGAAAGGCCCGCTTACCTTCAACGGCATACACCGCTTGGCCCCGGCCGAAAGCGCCAAGCGGCTGGCGGCATCCACCGCCTGCTGTTCCCCGGCGATCACCAGCTGCATCGGGCAATTATAATTGGTGATCTCCACCACACCGTGCTGCGAAGCCTCACGGCAGACCTCCTGCAGTTTTTCGCGCTCCAGCCCCAATACTGCGGTCATTCCGCAATCCATACCCTTTACGGCATTCTCCATAGCCCGACCACGATACGCAGCCAGAGAAACGGCAGTCTGCACGTCAAAAACACCGGCCGCCTGCAGTGCCGAATACTCACCCAGGCTGAGCCCCGCCGCCATCTGCGGGCGAATACCGGCATCAGCCAGCAGCGCGCTGACACCGGCTGCAAAAGCCACCATACAGGGCTGGGTATACTCAGTCTGCGTCAACACCTCATCCGGTCCCTCAAAAGAAATCTTCTTCAAATCGAAATCTACGTCGATCGAATCTATCACCTGACGAAACAGGGGAAACTCGGCGTAAAGATCACGCCCCATCCCCGCATACTGACTGCCCTGACCGGCATAAACAAAAGCCAAATTCATATTTTTACCTCCACCTTTATCACTATCAATTTTTTTCACTTAATTTTTGGTTGTGCCACATACGCTTCTGCCGGCACATCCTCATCCGACCGTGTGTGCATAGTCAACACCCACTTAGTTTACAGTAAATACATAGATAAAAAGCCCTTGTTTCAAGGCTCCCCTGTGCAAGGGGAGCTGTCAGCGAAGCTGACTGAGGGGTTGAAAACTATCGGTTACACACAAGTCCATCAAAAAATATCTATGTGTTTACAGTAAACGTAAGAGATTTTTTGGTGTACCGCTTCCGTTTCTGTCCGTCGCCCCACCCTCCCACCCACGTTATTTTTCTGCCTTGCGCGCAACGCTTAGTGCTGCACTCCTCTGGAGCTTGCACTATTGCTGTTG